>NZ_JBSRVI010000032.1:0-6076 GCF_055134445.1 Arcticibacterium sp. | reverse complement strand
TGAAAAAGTAATTTAAGCTTCAAGGAGGCTTTTTTTTTGCAAAAGTATTGATAAGGATCTGTATATTAAACTTTTCTGTTTAAATAAGATACATAATCGGGTAATTTAGCCTCATATTCCTGATTCATTAGGGGCGAGGTCAATAAAAAATCGGCAGAAGAACGATTACAGGCAATAGGAATATTCCAAACCGCTCCTAGTCTTAAAAGGGCTTTAATGTCGGGGTCGTGAGGTTGGGCAGACATAGGATCCCAAAAGAAAATCAAAATATCTATTTTGCCTTCGGCTATTAGGGCACCAATCTGCTGGTCTCCGCCTAAAGGGCCACTCATAAGTTTGGTTATATGTATATCCAACACCTCTTCTATTAAGGCCCCAGTAGTTCCTGTAGCAAATAATTGATGCTTTTGAAGTGTTTTTTTGTTGTATTTAGCCCATTCTAATATCTGGGGTTTCATATTATCATGTGCTACAAGTGCAACTCTCTTTCGGCTTAATAGGGTTTTGTGGCTCATTCTTCGAATTGTTTTTTTTCAAAATTAGGAATTAGATTGGTTTTATAACTGTTAATAGAAATAAGACTCGGAAAAGTATTAACAATGTATTTCGTCAGGACTTTAAGATGGAATAAAAACCTCGAATAATAATTATGTCTTTTGACCCTCTGTATTTAAAAATTAAAACACTCGGCGAACTCAAGAAAAGTAAATATCAAAGTAAAACTATCAAAGACGAGTTAAGGGATAATTTGATAGAAAAGCTTAAAAATAAGGAACAGGTATTTGAAGGGATTTGGGGATTCGAAGATACGGTAATCCCAGATGTAGAAAGGGCTATTTTGTCTAAACATCACATCAACCTTTTAGGATTAAGAGGGCAAGCTAAAACTAGAATTGCCAGATTGATGGTTAATCTGTTGGATGATTACATTCCGATAGTAGAAGGTTCTGAGCTAAATGATGATCCGCTGGCACCATTATCAAGATTTGCCCACGATTTAATAGCCGAAAAAGGGGATAAAACACCTATAGCTTGGCTAGCAAAAGAAGACCGATATAACGAGAAATTAGCCACTCCAGATGTTTCTGTGGCAGATTTAATAGGGGATGTGGATCCTATTAAGGCGGCGACGCTAAAATTACCCTATTCCGATGAACGCGTGCTCCATTTTGGATTAATACCACGCTCCAATAGATGTATTTTTGTGATCAATGAATTGCCTGATTTACAGGCTAGAATTCAAGTTTCTTTATTTAATATTCTTCAGGAAGGGGATATCCAGATTAGAGGTTTTAAACTGAGAATGCCGCTTGACATTCAGTTTTTATTTACGGCCAATCCAGAAGATTATACCAACAGAGGTAGCATTGTAACCCCTTTGAAAGATAGGATTGATTCTCAAATAGTAACGCACTATCCTAAATCTATCGCCATAGGCAGGAAAATTACGGAGCAAGAGGCGGTCGTAAAAAAAGGGCAAGAGAAAATAGAAGCAGATGAGGTCCTTAAGGATTTGGTGGAGCAAGTAGCCGTAGAAGCTAGGCAAAGTGAATACGTAGACTCTAAATCTGGAGTTTCTGCTAGAATGACTATTTCTGCTTATGAAAACCTGATGAGTTCGGCGGAAAGAAGGTCTTTAATAAATGGAGAAAAGGAGACCTATGCTAGAATAGGAGACTTGTATGGAGCTATTCCGGCTATAAACGGAAAGATAGAATTGGTATACGAGGGTGAAGTGGAAGGGCCTGTTTATGTGGCTCAAAGCTTAATTGGTAAAGCTGTGAGAACTGAGTTTCTTAAGTATTTCCCTGACCCCGAAATTATAAAGAAAAAGAAGAGTATTAAGAATCCTTATACCGAAATTACTTCATGGTTTGCAGGAGGAAACGAAATAGATCTTTTAAATGATTTTACAGATAAAGAATACTCGGCTAGGTTAAGGGCCATTGAAGGCTTGAAGGAGTTGGTGGTTTTATTGCATCCAGAATATAAAGGTAAGCAGCAGTTATTTATGATGGAATTTGCCTTGCATGGTTTGGCAGAGTTTTCTTTAATTAGTAAACAATCTTTGGATAAAGGCTTACAATTTAAAGATTTACTAGATAACCTTTTTGACCCAAGCAAATTCTTGGCTGACGACGACGAAGAAGGAGATAATCTTTACTAAGCCGTAGGTTTGAAAAAATAAAATCCGTGTTAAAATCTTGATAAGAAGAAATTGACACGGATTTTTTTAAGGAAGAAAATATATTTAGGCTTCTTGTAATATAGCTTGAAGCTCTTTTACACCTTGAAACTTGGCATGCATAAAAGCGGTGTTTCCTCTTTCGTCTACCTTGGTTTTATCTGCACCAGCCGCTAAAAGTAGCTTGGCAATAGCTGTTTGACCGAAGGTACTTGCATAAATAAGAGCCGTGGCTCCATGACTGTTTTGAATGTTCACTTCCGCATTTTTGCATAATAGCATTTCTACAATCTCCTTGTAGCCTTTAAAGCATACGCCCATTAGTGCCGTATTTCCGGCAGCGTCTAGAGCATTGATGTTGGCACCCTTTTCTAAAAAGAATTCTGAAATCTCTAACTGCTCTGAGTACGTGGCCAGAACTAATGGCGGAAAACCTCTGTCGTTTTTAGTTTCTAAAAGAGCTGGGTTTGCGTCTAGCTCGACTTTAATTTGTTCTAATTCTCCTTTCCTGATTAAATCGAAAAAATCCATGTGATTTGATTAAAAAAAGGACAGCCAGACTGGCTATCCTTTCATGTGGTTTTTAATATTAATAAGAGCCTAAAGGTGTAATTCCTAAGACTTTTCTTACTCCTGCACCATAAGCAGGGTCGGCTTTGTCAAAGTGAGCTAATTGACGCTCAATAATTTCCATAGAAACACCTTCCATGGCTGCGGCTATATTATTGAACAACCTTTCTTTTTGGTCGTCATTAAATAGTCTAAAAAGGTCGCCTGGCTGCTTAAATTCACCAAAAGTGTCATTTTCTTCGTATCGTTGAATATCGCCATCAATGCCCATCGGTGGTTCCAAAACAGATGGATCCTCTACTGGGCCACCTTTAG
Organism: Arcticibacterium sp.; assembly: GCF_055134445.1. Classification (NCBI taxonomy): domain Bacteria; kingdom Pseudomonadati; phylum Bacteroidota; class Cytophagia; order Cytophagales; family Leadbetterellaceae; genus Arcticibacterium; species Arcticibacterium sp. The sequence goes on along the minus strand of NZ_JBSRVI010000032.1, from coordinate 3,006 downwards.
TATTTGGCTCGTAGTAAGCATCTGGATTACCAGAGTTATTGTCGAAGAAACGCATGGAGCCATCTTTATGATAATGGTTAACTTCTGATAAGGCGGCATTGGCTGGTAAGGCCTCATAATGCGTTCCTAATCTATATCTGTGAGCATCAGCATAAGAGAAAATTCTGGCTTGTAATACCTTGTCTGGAGAGAAACCTATGCCAGGAACTTTATTAGAAGGCGAATAGGCCGCATTTTCTACATATTGGAAGTAGTTGTCTGGGTTTCTGTTTAGTTCAATAACTCCAACGTCAATAAGAGGATAATCGCCATGAGGCCAAACTTTGGTCAAATCGAAAGGATTGTAAGGCGTTTGTTCCGCTTCCTTTTCAGGCATTATTTGAATTTTAACAGCCCATTTAGGGAACTCACCTTTTTCAATTGTTCCAAAAAGCTCTTCTTGATATTTCTCACGCGTTTGTCCAATGACCGTAGCTGCTTCATCATTGGTATAATGTTTATGACCTTGCATCGTTTTGAAGTGAAATTTCACCCAAAAACGCTCACCATCGTTGTTCCAGAGAGAATAGGTATGAGAACCGTATCCGTTCATAAACATTGGTGCCTTAGGAATCCCTCTATCCGACATCAATATGGTTACTTGGTGCAATGATTCCGGTACCTGAGACCAGAAATCCCACATGGCTTCAGGAGAGCGTAAGTTAGTTTTTGGATGTCTTTTCTGTGTTCTGATAAAATCTGGGAATTTATAACCATCTCTTATGAAAAATACTGGCGTGTTATTACCTACTAAATCCCAGTTCCCTTCTTCGGTGTAAAATTTTAAAGAGAAACCTCTCACATCTCTTTCTGTGTCTGCAGCTCCCATTTCTCCTGCTACCGTAGAAAATCTGGCTAGCATTGGCGTTTGTTTTCCTACTTCAGAGAAAACTTTTGCTCTAGTGTATTTAGTGATGTCATGCGTTACAGTAAAAGTACCTTGAGCACCCCAACCTTTGGCGTGAACTACTCTTTCTGGAATTCTCTCACGGTTTTGATGAGCTAATTTTTCAATCAGTTCATAATCCTGTAATAAAACAGGACCTCTGTTTCCTGCTGTTAGTGATTTTTGATTGCTTCCTATGGGTGCTCCAGCGGAAGTGGTGATTCTTTTTGCCATTTCTATTCGGGATTGATTGTTGTTCTTTTTTTATGTTGCTCAAAAGTAGAGGCTTATTTGCGATAAGTCAAACTGATATTATTTATGAATAGATAGATAATATTTATATGTTACTTTTGAGGCTTGATAATAAATTGCTTATCAAAAGCCAAGGCTTAAGATACAAAAAAAGGAGATGAATATACAGCAGCTGGAGTATTTATTAGCAGTAGATCAGCATCGGCATTTTGCCAGAGCAGCAGAAGCATGTAGTGTGACCCAGCCTACATTAAGTATGATGATTCAGAAATTAGAAGAAGAGTTAGGTTTAAAGATTTTTGATAGAAGTAGACAGCCTGTGTGCCCTACAGACGCGGGAGAAAACATGCTTATTCAAGCCAGGAAGATTCTTTTAGAAGTAAGGCGTTTTGAGGAAATGGCTAGCGAAGCCAATAACTTTTTAGGTGGCGAATTGAGGGTAGGGGTGATCCCTACCGTTGCACCCTATTTATTGCCGCTGTTTATTCAGTCTTTTGTAGAGAAATATCCTGACGTTAAACTCAAAATTAAGGAGATTATTACGGAGCAAATATTACAGCAATTAGACAAAGGAGAATTAGATGTGGGTATTTTGGTAACTCCAGAAAGCGATAAAACGCTAAAGGAAATACCGCTGTATAGCGAATCTTTTGTGGTTTATACGCCAAGGCATTTTGATAAACAATACCTGTTAACCGAGGATATTGACGTCAACGAACTACTTCTTCTGGAAGAAGGGCACTGTTTCCGGTCACAGATTATTAAGTTTTGCGAGCTCAGAAAAACCAAAGGCAATAAGGTGGAATATACCTCAGGGAGTCTAGAAACACTCAGATACCTGGCAGACAAACATCTCGGTATTACTATTTTGCCCGAATTAGCCACCATTCATCTTACGGAGGAACAGCTAAAAAATGTAAAACAGTTTGCCGACCCTAAGCCCGTACGCAAAGTAAGCTTAGTGACCAAAAGGGATTTTGTTAAAAGGAGATTGATAGATGTTCTAGCAGAAGAGATTAAGGCCAATTTACCAGAATCTCTTCATAAAATGAATGTAAACCTTATTCCGTTTTTGGGGTGAAGGTTTATAAAACCATAAATTCTACGCGTCTGTTTTTCTTGCGGTTTTCCTCGGTGTCGTTGGCTGCTACGGGTTCTATGGGCCCTCTTCCTACAGCCGTTAATCTATCTTGATTTATGCCTTTTTTTGCTAAATACGCGATAACCGACTGACATCTATCTTTTGATAGTTTCACATTTAAAAAGAAGTCGCCACCATTATCTGTATGACCTCTCACCTCTATTTTAACACCTTTATTTTCCTGAAGAATCTTAACTAGCTCGTCTAATTGGGCAAAGGATTCTTCTCTAAGAACAGGGCTACTTTGGTCAAAATAGATATTTTCTAGCGTTATTTTTTTTCCTCTTGTTATTTCTCCGAAGGTTACACTTTTAATAACTTCGGGAGTGCTTGTTTCTTCATTATTTGCGGCTAATGAAGAGGTTAAATTCTCTATTAAATAAATATCTCTTTCAAATTCTGCGGATTTTATCCAATCCAAAGCTAAAAGCCTTTGAGAAATAGGTTGAAAGCCAGGTTCGTCTACTTGAAGAACGTATTCTTTATCAGGTTCTAGATAGGCTACAAATTGACCATTGTCAAATTCTTGAATAGTCTTTCTAGTCTTCAAATCGGTTACTTTAAAAGCTGCCCTAGGAAGTGTTTTATTGTTTTTCTTATCAATAATCCTAAAGTAGAAATCATAGGCATTTTTTTGAGCTAAGAGCGTAGTACTCACTCTTTCCATTAGGTCTCCTTCAAAAACTAA
>NZ_JBSRVI010000031.1:0-6773 GCF_055134445.1 Arcticibacterium sp. | reverse complement strand
ATACTTAAAAACGGAATTAATAAAAAAAGTACAATTATTCTTTTAAACATTTTCATGGATTATTTTACAAAAAAAAACGTCTTATTAGACACTAAAAAATCCGTGAAGCCTTCTCTATCTTAGAGACCCCACGGATATTATTTTTTATTCTACTTCTACCAAAAGCCTAATGCCATCTACTTTTTTAATCCAGACGGTACTTCCTTTTGGTATGCCAGAACCGTCTATAGCCTCGGCTATCCAGTCTGAACCTCTATAAAAGACCTTTCCTTCACCTTTGGCCGGAATATCTTCTGAAACGTGAGCCCTTTCATTCACGAGCTCCGTATAATCCTCTCCTTTCTGGTTAAAGGATTCTAAAATCTGCTTTCTAAAACCTAGAAGGGTAGCGACAGACAATATCAAGAACGCAATTATTTGTGTAATCCAATCTGACGTAATGTCCAGATAAGTAAACAATGCGGTAATAAGTGCCCCTACTCCGAAAAAAATTGCAAAAAAACTGATTGAAAAGATTTCAACGATGAGTAATACTACTCCCAGAATTACCCAAATTTCAACATTTGATAATTCCATATTCTTATTTTTTAGGTGATGTTTCTTTTATAACGGTCATGGCAGAGGCTATCATTGAACCCATATCAGCCATATTCCCCGGCAAAATCAGGGTATTCCCTTCTTTAGCCAAGTTCCCAAACTGTTCAATGTACTGCTCTGCAACTTGAAGCTGAACGGCCTGCATTCCTCCTTTTTCACTGATAGCGGCAGCTACTAACCTTACAGATTCGGCAGTTGCTTGTGCCACAGACATTATCGCGGCTGCTTCTCCTTCCGCCTTATTAATTTGTCTCAACTTCTCCCCTTCAGACTCTAATACCACTCTTGCTTTCTGACCTTCCGCTGTATTAATAGCGAACTGCTGTTTACCCTCAGATTCTAAGATAACGGCACGTTTTTCACGCTCTGCTTGCATTTGTTTTTCCATAGCCATGAGTACCGTTTGAGGTGGAGAAATGTTTTTAATTTCATATCTCAATACTTTTACGCCCCAACTAATAGCAGCTTCGTCAATGGCTTGAACTACGGCATGATTTATGGCCATTCTCTCCACAAAAGTCTTATCTAAATCGATTTTACCGATCTCTGAACGCATGGTCGTTTGAGCCAATTGCGTTACGGCAAAAACATAATCATTTACTCCATAAGAGGCTTTATGAGCATCTATGACTTGAAGGAAAATAACCCCATCCACTCTTACTTGTACGTTATCTCGTGTAATACATACCTGCTCGTGAATATCATAGGCTTGCTCTTTTAAACCATGCTTGTAAGCAACACGATCTACCAAAGGAATGATAAAATTAATACCAGGCTGAAGCGTACCGTAATACTTCCCAAGTCTCTCTGCAATGTAGGCTCGTTGCTGCGGAACCACTTTCACTCCCATCATAACAATGATAATGACCAAAAACACAATAGCGGCTAAAGTAATCATGAGTAATTTTAAATTTAAGTTGTTTTATACTTGGTCTTATTTGACCGAAATAACGTTAGCAAATTACCGCTAGAGCCCATCATTAGCAAGGCAATTGGTATAAATAAAACCCAGAACTTAAGAAAGGCAAAAAAATGAGGTCAAACGGAAAATCTTCAATTATTAAGGATTTAATTGTCTTTATCTAAGTAAGATCATGTCAAAACCTTGTTAATATGAGCTACCTAAAATCTAATGCTAAAATAAAGGTATCTTTGTTTTAGTTTTCAGTATATCAAATAATTACAGCAGAGATGCTGCAACAAAATGGCTAATTTTAGAAAGTTCGGTAATACCGACAAAGACAATTCAGAAAAGAGATCTTCAGAAAGATCTAATTCATCATCAAGACCCTTTAAATCTAGCGGAGATTCTTCCAGAAGCGAAGAAAGACCGAAATTCAACAGAGAACAAGGCAGAGGAAGAGACGATAAACCTCGTTATGGAAGTAACGACAGAGGTGGCTCATCAAGGCCATCGTATAACAGAGAAGACAAACCGAAATTCGGTGGAGACAAACCACGTTTCAATTCTGACCGTCCATCAAGACCGTCATTTAACAGGGACGAAAAACCAAGATACAACTCAGACAGACCTTCTAATAGGGACGAGAAACCAAGATACGGTTCTGATAGACCTTCTAATAGAGACGAGAAACCAAGATACGGTTCTGACCGCTCTGATAGAACATCGAGACCACCTTTCAACAGAGACGAAAATTCTCGTCAGGGCTCAGATAGATCAAATAACAGCAGGGACAGTCGTTCTTTTAACAGAGACGACAAACCAAGATATGGTGCTTCAGACAGACCGGCAAGACCACCTTTTAACAGAGATGAGAAACCGAGATACGACGCTGACAGACCTTCAAGACCTCCATTCAACAGAGACGATAAGTCTGGTGATAGATCACGTCCGTTCAACAGAGAAGAGAGAAACAGCAATTCTGAAAGGCCGTCTTTTAATAGAGACGAAAGACCTCGTTATGGAAACGATAACTCAGATAGACGTTCTTCTGGCAGGGATGAAAGACCTTCAAGAGGCGATGATAATAGAAGACCAGATGAAAGAAGTTTCAGAAACGCTCCAGCTGGAAGAGGAAAAACTGAAAAATCTGGTTTTTCTAAGGAGGAAAGGCCAAGAAAAAACAGACCTGAAATAAAGCAATTTAAACCTGATTTAGACAGACAGGTAGGTCCAGAAAGAGCTCCTAGGTATGACCCAGCTGCTTTGAGAGCAAAAGCTCCAGAAAGGTTCAGGTCTAAAATAGAAGATAACATTCCTGACGAAAACGAAGACATTAGACTTAATAAGTACATCTCCAATTCTGGTCTTTGTAGTAGAAGAGAAGCAGACGAGCTTATAGAGTCTGGAATGATTAAGGTGAACGGAAAAGTAGTGACAGAAATGGGCTACAAGGTAAAAGATAGCGATACTATAAAATATGGCAAGGATGTCTTGAACCGTGAAAGAATGATGTATATCCTTCTTAATAAACCGAAAGACTTCATAACTACAATGGACGATCCTAAGGAGCGTAAAACAGTGATGGATCTGGTAGGAGGAGCGTGTAAAGAAAGAGTTTATCCAGTAGGTCGACTAGATAGAAACACCACTGGTTTGTTACTGTTGACCAATGACGGAGAGTTGACCGAAAAACTAACGCACCCGACCAACGACGTTAAGAAAATTTATCAAGCAGAGCTAGACAAGCCTATCACCACGGAACATTTTGAAGCCATAAAGGAAGGTATTGAACTGGAAGATGGTTTTGTAAAACCTGACGAATTGGCTCTGGTAACGCCAGATGCATTTGTAGTAGGTATAGAAATACACTCCGGCAAAAACAGAATTGTGAGAAGGATTTTTGAAAACTTCGGTTATGAAGTCACGAAATTAGACCGTACCACTTTTGCTGGATTAACTAAAAAGGATTTGCCAAGGGGAAAATGGAGATTCCTAAATGAAAAAGAGCTTATTAGATTGAAATATATGCTTTAAGTGATATTGTAAATCTGTTTAGAATATTGTATTTTTAGTCGCAATTAACCTTAAAAACCAAAAAAAGTAATGTTAGATAATCTGAACGATAAAGCTGAGAATTTGGCCGACAAGGCTAAGGAAACTACCGAAAACACCGTTTCTCAAACAGCGGACACTGTGGGCTCTGAAACAAAAGATGCTGTAAATGAAACCAAAGGTGCTTTTGATGAAGCAACGTCTAAAGCAAAAGATACAGCTTCAAAATTAGCAGACGAAGCTTCTGAGAAATTTGATGACATGAAAGAAGACGCAGGTGAAGCTTTCAATGACGCTAAAGCAAAGGCAAAAGAGCTCGCTTCTGAAGCTGAAGAAGCGGTTAATAAAGCGAAGGCGAAGGTTAAGGATATGATGAGCGACGAAAATGTAAAAGCAATGAAAGCTGAAGCTTCTGAGAAATTTGAAGATATGAAAGAAGACGTGGAAGAAGCTGCAGCGAAAGCCAAAGCTAAAGCCTCTGAACTTGCAGATGAAGCCGAAGAAGCCGTAGAAGAAATCACTAAAAAAGCTAAAGGATTTTGGAGTAAGCTTTTTGGTAAATAATTAGAAATAAACTTCTAAGGAAAAGGGTCATTGTTAATTCAGTGACCCTTTTCTTTTTTTTGGATACAACCAAATTTGTTCTTACTGCATTCTATGATCAAATCTGTTAATCCTCAAAACTGGCAATGACCATGAAAAAAATATTTTACCTCCTTATTTTTACCAGTCTATTTTCCTGTGAAAAATTAAATCTCGATGCAAAAAACGAATTGAGCGGAAGCTTTAAAGTCATCATTGACCCTTTAAAATGTGCTTTACCTACTACTAATGAGGTGAATTTGAAACATAAAACGGGGAATGCCTATGAACTGAGTTATAAAGACAACAGAGCTGGAAATCAGGTTCTGAAAAATGTAATCGTTTCAAAAAAAGGTGATGAAAAAATCCTCAGCTTAAACGAAAAACAAATCGGAATTTATAAAATGGATGTTTACATGGACTTGGGAAAGAAATCTATAGTTCAAACCGAAGGTTACGTTTTATACTTGACGGCCGACATAAATGGTTTGAATCTGGAATTTATGGGCAAAAAATAAACTCGCCCACTATATGGATTATAAGCTGAGCGAGTTTTTGCAAAAAAGCACTATCTTAATCTAAAACTACTTTTCTGCTAACGCCATCATCACCTTGGCTCACTATCACAAAATGCGTCCCTTTTACGCCCTTTTTAAGGCTGATTTGACCTACAAACTCCCCTTTGAAGGCTTTGGACTCTTTCTGAGCAACTATCTTCCCTTTAGTGTCTAAAACTGTAATACTGATATCTCCTTCTTCAGGAGCAAAAAACTTAACGTTTATCACATCTGAGTCTGGCTTATTAGGAAAAACATCCAAAGAACGTATAGGACTGTTGCCTATTTCTGCCAATACGTTATCTGACCAAGCATAAAACCTAGGCATATTCTGCTCAATTCTATGAGGAATTTCTTCACCTAGCATTTTCATGTTATTTCCAAAACGCTCCATTTCCCATTCAAAATCTTCCTTCCAATCATCCCCACCCTTTCTTTCTTTCTTGAAAATCTTTACTTGTTTATCGTTATTACCATCAAAATGTTGCCATACACCGTCTTCGTTCTCACGTAACTCCAATTCTTCATCTTGCTCCCCAAAGAAGACATCTCTATCGTCTTCTATCATCACTTTCATCCTCTTTTTACTATTCACATCACCAATGAGAGAATCTTGTACATTTTCTATCACCGCATCCCGCTCTGCATCTGACATTCCTGCCGTGTTAATCTTTCTTATTTTCACCTCTTTTTTCCCATCCACAATCTTTTCAACCCGAATGGTTACCGTAGAAGACTCACTTTGAGCGTAAACCATAGAACTCATAAAAGCCAAACAGGCCAGTATTGCTAACTTTTTCATATCGTTAAGTTTTAGTTTTTCTTATTTGTATTAATGTGCTTGAGCATCATTACATCACAAATCTATGGTATTCATTCCTTAATTTTTGTTAAAGAAACTTAACGTTTCCTCCTTAACGCACCACTTTCTAAAAACCAGAAAATCCCATATTTTCAGAACTTTTGGCTAGGAAATTCTCTTCTATTAGTGAGGCAATAATTTTCCTTTTCATCGTTTATCACCTATGACACGTAAACTAACTTTTCTTCTTTGTTTCCTATTTGTGGTGCAATTTTCATTTGCCACCTCACCACCTGTAGGTACTGTTAGCTCAAAAAATACCATAGAAATGGTAGGAACAAAAAAGGGAAAGAAGAAAAAGAATGGTCGCTACAAAAAAAAGAAGAGGGGTTTATTCAAAAGGTTGTTCAAAAAAAATGACTGCGATTGCCCAAAGCATTAAAGCAAATAGCCTTTGTTTTAATTTTTTTAAAGCTGTTTAATTTAAAGTAAAACAGGCTTCTTTTGATGAATTGACATCGATGTTTATCCCTTTCATTTAGAAGACAGAAGGAAAGCAATCACCATAATTTTGGCAGCGGAAAACGCCATTTGTAACTTATGCTTATTAATTAGCACTTTACAAAGTTATAATATCGGGCAATTCATAACTAATTCACTTTATTATGAAGTTTCCGCAAATACCATCTAAATCTTTTTTGTATTTTTCTAATTTCCAAAGTACTTTTGACACCCGTTAAGAGTTGCCAGTTAATGAGCAATCTTTCATTCAAAACTTAAGCATAAAAACGATTCAATGAGCGTACTTGTCAATAAGGATTCAAAAGTTATAGTACAAGGTTTTACAGGGACTGAAGGAACCTTCCATGCTTCTCAAATGATAGAATACGGCACCAATGTAGTAGGTGGTGTAACACCTGGAAAAGGTGGTCAAACACATTTGGACAGGCCAGTTTTTAATACTGTAGAAGAAGCCGTTGAAAAGGCTGGAGCTAACGTATCAATTATTTTTGTACCTCCAGGGTTTGCTGCGGATGCTATTATGGAAGCTGCCGATGCAGGAATTAAGGTCATCGTATGTATCACAGAAGGTATACCTACTAAAGATATGATTACAGCCAAATCTTACATTCAAGGAATGGACTGTACATTGATTGGACCTAACTGCCCTGGTGTTATTACTCCCGGAGAAGCTAAGGTTGGTATCATGCCTGGCTTTGTATTCAAAAAAGGTAAAATAGGTATTGTATCTAAATCTGGTACACTTACTTATGAAGCA
>NZ_JBSRVI010000030.1:0-13327 GCF_055134445.1 Arcticibacterium sp. | reverse complement strand
TCTTCCGATCTTACAGTCCTATATAAATAAAATCCAAGAGGTCTGTAATCACTTTCCGATGTACAGACTAAGAGTAAGTGGGGCAGATGAACTAGGCTTTAAGTAATGGACGCTATATAATCTTTTGTACTTACATCCAGGTACTTAAAGCCTAGTTCATCTGCCCCACTTACTCTTAGTCTGTACATCGGAAAGTGATTACAGACCTCTTGGATTTTATTTATATAGGACTGTATTCCAGCTCTTTCTGTCGGAAATTCTATGGATAGTTGATCCACAAAATTGTCGTAACCCTGAGCATGGTTATAAAACTTGGGGTCGTCTCCAAAGGAAACTTTATCAAAACCATTTTCATCCATTTTATGGAGATTCAGTTTATCCATAATATCAAAATACTTGAAAAACTGATTCAAGTTTTGCCCCTCATCTAATCCTCCGAGGTAATGAACTCCTGTATCAAAAATGGCTTTATCGCGTACAAAAATCTGTAAACTGCCCCCAAATTGTCTGTTCTTCTCTAAAACACAGACCTTAAAACCTTCTTTGCTTAAAATGTAGGCACACTCCAAACCGCCTAAGCCGCTACCTATAATGACGTAATCGTACTTTGGCATTTATTTTCTTAAAACGTAGATGATGTTAGACGTTCTTTTGGTTTTATCAATTCGCTCAAAACTCAGATGATGCTTCGTAGCTATTTCTTCAATAAACTTTCCAGACAAAAATTCTAGTTTGTTTTGTGTTTTATTGAATCCAAAATTCGTAGAGAAAAACTCGGTAAGTTTGGTTCTTTTATGCCTTTCTTTCAAATCACTATCCCCATCTCTAATTAAAATTAACCCATCTTTATTCAAGTTTTCAATGGTTTTCTCAATCAGTTTTTCTTGTTCCACTTTTGGTAAATAATGAAGAATGTCGCTTAAAACGAAGGCGTCACTCTGCTGTAAATCACTTTTGGTGGCATCGGCAGTTGAAAATGTGATGTTTTCTGTTCTAGAGAAACAATTTGCCGCTACCGCAATTTTATCTTCATCGTAGTCGCTACCAATGATAGTTCTATCTGGACTTCTAAAACCTAACATAAGTGGAAGAAATCCATAGCCACAACCAATGTCTGAAATAACACCCTTTTTAGGAAGAATTTCATCAAACAACCTATAGCTATCTTCTAATTTTACCTTAATTTTCATGTACCATTCTAGGACAGGACCTTTGTAAATATAGTTAGTTCTTAGCCTATCATAAAAGTAATCTACGGTTTCTTTTTCCGCTCTTAGTTTCTCGTATTCCGCTTTAAAATAAGAACTTATGAGCTTGGTTCTTTTACTATAATTGTTTCCAAAATGTTCATCATCGGCAGAAATTCTTGGCAAGTATTTAACCGTAATTTCTCCTGGCTTCAGCAAGAAATTATCTTCCCTGCCCTGCACAAAGGCCGTTCCATGAAAAATAATAGGTACTATGTCTAGTTTCAATTTGTCTGCTATGAAAAAAGCTCCCTTATGAAACCTCCTTAGTTTTTCTGATGGCGACCTAGAGCCTTCTGGGAATATGGCAATAGAATAGCCCTGATTGACTAAGTCACGAATTTGAACTAGGTTTTCGTCATAACCCGCTTCCTTAGGAATAAAGCCTCCCATTCTCACGATAGGCCCCATAAACGTATTATGCCACACCCAGTCATTGACCATTAAAATGAGTTTAGGATTCAGTGATTGCATCAAGAGTGAATCAATCACAGAATGGTGATTACAAATAACCATAGCTGGTTTTTTGAATTGCTCGTTTTTTATATTTCGTATTTCTTTACGGACGTGCGTATTGACGTAAATCATAGACTTCGCAGACCAATGCCTCACCTGATGAAACCACCTTTTTCTTACAGATAGTTTTAAAGGCAACAGTTTCAAAATAATAAAACCGATGCTCATCATAATGAAACAACCCACGCCAAAATATACAAAGGCAAAAATTGATCTGAGGAGACTCATCAGCGTAAGAGGGACCCGTTTCTTGGCAGTTCTCTTGGTAATTAAGAAATGAAAAAGGGCTGGCTGAATGGTATTAGAGACCAGCAACACTGAAAACATTCCAATGACTGCAATGAGTCCTATCGACTTCAATGCAGGGTGTTGAGCAAAAACCAGTACACCTATACCTATAATGGTGGTAAACGCAGAAAGGAAAATAGCAGATTTATAATTTGCTAGATTCTTCTTTCCTCTTTTATACTCGTTATTGAGGGCATCTGTAATAAAAATACTGTAGTCGTCTCCTAAACCAAAAATGAAGGTAGAAATAATGATATTGATGATGTTGAATTTTAATCCAAACAAGCCCATCAGACCAAGGATTATTAACCAACTCAGTACCATAGGAATATAGGTAATGAGGGCTAATTCTATTCGGCCATAAGAAATTAACAAAAAGACAAAAACCAGTATTGAAGAAATCCCTAGAATAAGATTAAAATTGTTTTTAATGCTAAGAACAAAGCTATTTGTCAAATACTTCTTACTGAAAATCTCCATGTCTGGATTATTCTCAAATGCATCAATTATTTCCTTTTCAAAAGCCAATGGTGTTTTAATGGTGGTAATAACCGAACTTCCATCTGAACTTTCCGAGATATAATTCTCCAAAATAAGCTGACTAGATTCTCCGTAGCTCTGACTGTTTATTGGTTTTAAGTCTTTATCTAAAAGTTTGTAAAACTCACTGAAGGCATCTGGTTTAAATTTGAATTTTAGACCTTCAGATACCAGCATCTGCTTTACCGTTACTTTGCGTTCCGGAGTCCAAAATGTATTCCAACGATTTATTCTTTCTAGCTGCTCTTCTTCAGATAAAAGCAGCGAACTCACATTGGCATATTTCTTAATCTTCCCTTCTTCATGCAGTTTTTCCAAAATAGGTAAACTGGCTTCTGTGTGGCTTAAAGCTTCATTGATGTTTTTAGATTTAGCAACCAAATAAATGGTAGAAGTACCGTAGTCATGACTGATATTACTCAGGTGCTCTTCTGCACGCTTAGTTTCTTCAGACATGTAATTCATCTTCATCATGTCCGCCTCAAAAGCTACTTTTCTGGAAGAAAAAATGGAGATAACCGCCAAAACCAAAATTAAGCCAATAAGAATCTTATTCTTCTCAAATGGGTATCTTCCTATTTTAGAAATCAGATTGTCTTTAAACTCGAACTTGTCTTCTACTTTAAATTCCTTCAGCAGATGTGGGTAAACCACCAAGATAAATAAAGCCGTACCTCCCAAAGCCAAGGCAGCAAAAATTCCAAAGTCCTGTAATGCCTCAGAATCTACAAATAGCAAACTCAAAAAAGCACCTATGGTGGTAAATCCACCTAGCGTTAGTGGAAAAGATAAATCCTTTAAGGCGGCTACCGCGGAATTAGTATGCTTAAAGTGTGTATAAAAATGTATGGCAAAGTCTACCGAAATCCCTAAAACTATAGACCCGGCTCCTATCGCAATTACCGAGACACTCCCCCTTATTAAGTAAAGCATTCCCATGGAGAACAATAAGCCAAACAGCACCGGAATAAATATAACGAGGAAAGAACTCCATCTTCTAAAGAAATAGGTAATCAGTATAAAGAGGGATATCATGGTAATACTTAAGGTTACCAGAATATCCTTTTTAATTCGGCTGGCATTTCCTGTGGCCACCACAGCTGTTCCAAAAGGTTCCGCTATTATCTCTCCAATTTTTTGATCGTTGGCATATTGAATGGCTTCTTCTATATGGTCTATGAGTTTCTTGTTTTTTGCCGTATTTTGAGAATCCGCTTTGGGTTTGATAAAACAGAGTAAGTTCTTTTTGTCTTTGGTAAAAACGTAACCTTCATCAAGTTCAAAATTGTCTTCTATCTGAAGTGATTCCAACTTTTTTAAAACTGGTCCCGAAATACCCAAGGGATCTTTCAGAATATTCTGTTTTACAGCCATGCCAGATGGCGACATCAAACTTTTAAAATTATTTTCCATCGAAGCCTTTATGGCTTCTGGTTTTATTTGTTCTTCTAACTTTTCAAAATCTTTTTGCTCTAGAAATACAGGTAGATTTTCTAGGTAAACGTCGTTCACCTTTAAGAATAAATCCTCCTGCATTTTTACGGATATATCCTCTATCAAATTATCAGAATGATCTAGGGCTTTTAACCTTTCCGCAAAAACATCAGCATATTCCTTTAGTAAATACTCCTGTTCTGCAATCGTACTATCTTTAAAATAGATATTAATCGCAATGCGATCTAGGTTTTTAAGGTTCTTGAGGGTTTCATTTATAGTTCTAATCTTACCATTGCTGGGCATCATTTTAGTAATATCCTCTTCAAATTGAATTTGAGAGGCATTATAGGTCAGAAACGTGACCAATGCACCTGTAGAAACAAACAAGAGCGTTCTGTTTCTTTTGAAAAACTTAAATAGAAAAGCGAAAAATAAACCCATTTTAAACTTAAGACTTTAAACGCCTATTGAGTTTTATTGTAATAAATGTAACCAAACCTCCAACAACAGCCATTCCAATAGCGAAAACAAAACTACCCAAAATATAGGCGGGAAGCTGCTGCTTCATGACTTCTAAATTTAATTCTGTCTGGAAAATTGGTGTATTTTCGTTGAGTAGCATTTGCCCAACTTTCAGACTACCATAAAGTATAAACGGAATAAAAGGCGGGAAGCTAATGTTAGCCGCCAATATGACAATTGCCTTATTCAGTTTAAGAAAATGAGCCAACAATATGGCCGTAGCCAACTGGTAGCCCCAGATAGGAATAATGCCCATGAAAACGCCAAAAGCAACACTTAAGGCTTTCCTCGACGCTTTCTCCTCAGGATTTAATAGCTTCTCATCTATAAATTGCCTTATAGAGGCCTTATTTATTTTCTTAAAAAAACGAAATGGTATGTACCAGAAAAAGGCTAGAGTTACCAAATAGGTATTTAGAACACTGATTCTAAAAAAGTCTTTAAAGGGTCTAAAGTGAGAGACTCGTTCACCTTCTTTGGCATAGAAGACCTTAATAGGAACTGGAATTACAGGCACATTTTTCCATGCCGTTTTTACCATGATTTCTATCTCAAATTCATACTTTTTAGTATAAAGATTGATTTTATCCAATACATGAAGGGGGTAAAGCCTAAAGCCCGATTGCGTATCTGGCAAGTCAATGCCAGTTTCTAGCTTGAACCAAAAATTGGAAAACTTGTTGCCAAATGTATTTTTCTGTGGCATATTTTCCTGCTGGAGATTTCTAGCACCTATCAGCATGGCCTCCGGGTTTGCCACTAAGGCCTCTAAGAAAACAGGAATGTCATCTGCAAAATGCTGTCCGTCGGAATCTATTGAAATGGCGTAGCTAAAACCTATCGCTTTAGCATGTTTCAAGCCCAATTTCAATGCATGCCCCTTTCCTTTATTCTGAGTATATGAAAGTGTTTCTATCCCCGAAATACCAGCCAAAATTGCTTCAGTTTGGTCAGTGGAACCATCATTTATTACAATAACGGAATTGGAATATTGCTTTACATCCTCAATAACCTCTGCTAAGGTTTTCTCATTATTATAGGAAGGGATTAAGACGCAGCAGGAGAGCTCGTCCATTTTGGTTTTATACGCTGAGTTATTCACTTAATTTGGTAAGTACTCTTTGTAGAAAAGAACTTAATATTATCTGCACTTAGGGTTCCAGAGGCTTTTATAGTCGTGTCAGATTCTCGACTAAATTTTAATTCTAAAACCAGATTAACATGTTCTTCTGGATTTAAAACAGCCATAAATTTCAAGTTTGATTCCTGAATTAATTGTAGTTTTTCTTCGCTTAATTGCTCCAAAACCTCTTTAAAAAGTTGTAGTTGACACACGCCAGGTACCACAGGCATTCCAGGAAAATGTCCTTTATAGATTTCATGTTCGGGATTTAATGCTATCTGAACCTGATTCACATCTCCTTTGGTAGTCTCTCTAATGTAAAAGAAAGTATTAAGCAGCATTTAGGACTTCTTTAGGTTGATCAATTTAATTCTTAATCTAATATCGTGGTGTTGAACAGAAATCTCATTTGGAAACCCATTTAAGTGATTAGCGAGTTCAATTGTCAGCTTCCTTTTGTTTCCTTTAGCACGCTCTATCTTCTCCAAATCACCGCTCTGCTTATCTGTAAAATAATAATTTGAAAACTCCGAGCCTTCCAGTCTGTCTACCCTGTGGCCCACTTTATCCGTGAAAACGCTGGTCTGTTTTGAATCCAAATCATTCATCAATAGGATTTCTAAGTCTTGCTGAATGGTCTTAATAAAAAGTGGCCTATCAAACTGAGGAATAGTATAATGGACGATAGACTGTCCATTGTCAAACTCTAGGTCAAAAAGCTTCAAGCCCATTTCTGTAGTAAAAATAACTCTATATGCACCAGAACTCACCTGCTTTGTGAGTAAGAGTCCACTAAAGTTTTTGGTGTACAGTTTAATATTGGCCTTAAACAAATAGGAATTAAACTTATCTTCAAAAATAGGTTTTAGCTGCTCTACTTTTTCAGAACTAGAAACTGGCATCAATTTCTGATAATGGCCAAGACTACAGCCCGTCAAGACCAGTAAAAGCAAGCAAATGCTAAACCTTAAACTTAGCATCCGAAATCGGAATGTTATTTTTCCTATTCAAAAACTTAATGCTGGTATAATCTCCTCCAGGCTCCATCATTCTAACTTTTTCTATCTCAAACGTGCTCTTATCGATGCTCAACTGAATGGATTTCAAAAACTGCTTCGTACCGCTACTCACTGGTGTTAGCTCCAATAAATACTCCGAGGCATTCATATAGTATTTTACATCATACTCCTTATTATCAAGCAAGTTCCCATTTACGACACTCATCATCATGTCATTAATGCCTTTAAACATCTTATTAGAATTGACATTATATCGGCTCACTTTGCCATCATTTTTGATGAACATTTTACCATCAGAAAGCACGATTACATAACTGAATGGCTCCGTATATTCCCATCTGAGTTCATTCTGTTTTTTGAAGAAAAACTTCCCTTTGCTAACTATTTTTTCTGATAAGACACTAAGATACTTTTCCTGAACAAATTGGCTTTCTGTGGTATTTATTTTTTGATTTTCAATACTCAATTTCTTCTTAAAAACGGTCGTCTCTGTCATGACTTTATAGCCAGCGGGTGTCTGAGCCAAACCACTTAAACTCATCAATAAAACCATCAAAAAACCAAAAATATTAATCCTGCTCAACATATGCTTTCTCCTCTAATAATTTATCCAAAGGTACAATTTCCACACCTTCATTTTTACAATAAATTAATATGTTTTCCAAAATGGTGTTCGTTCTCAGAAACGTATCATGCAGCAATATTATTTTACCGGGGGCTATTTGACCCAAAACTCTTTGTGAAATAAGCTCTGCCGAACCTGCTCCTGTATCGAAGGAACGGATACTCCAGCCTATATTTTTAAAGTGCAATTTCTCCGTAGCACTTGCTATTCTGGGTGAGGTCACACCAAATGGTGGTCTGAAATAAAGCATTTCTTTACCCGTCAAATCAGAAACCAATTTATTCGTTTCTATCAACTCTTGCTTTAGTGCTTTCACTGATTTAAAAGCTAAGGAATGCGTATGACTAAAACTGTGATTACCTATTAAATGCCCTTCTTCATGAATTCGTTTTACTATATCCTCTTTACCGTCGATATTTTTCCCTATTAAAAAGAAGGTAGCTTTTACCTGATACTTTTTAAGTGTATCCAAAATCACAGGAGTTATTTCTTCATGAGGGCCATCGTCAAAACTTAGGGCTATTTGTTTTCTATCTGCCTTTCCCGTACAAAGTGCCTTTAAAAAAAACTGGGAGTTGATCTTAGATGAACCAAAAACAATGAGTGTAAGGAAGCATAAAAGTGGGAGGAAAATCCATAATGCCGAAATGCCTAAACTGAAATGAAAAGCTAAAAGAAGAATGGCAAGACCTATGAAGAGATACCGATAAAACTTAAATCCAAGACTTAACATTTCTGGATCAAAGTTAAACTGTAGTTTTCACCCATGAAACCATTGAAGATTAGAACACGCTTTAGTTCTGATTGCTTTCTATGCTCCATTAATATATAATCAGGTATCGCTTCATTTTTAATCATATTGGCAGCCAGATATAGGGCATAAGAGACGCTTGTGGCATATTCTCCACTTAAATGCTTATAATAAGCGGCAGTTTGATTTTCAAAAAGAGTCGTTTTTATGTGCTTATAAATACCATCAAAACGCAGATCCCCATTGATGCCATAAAGTACTAAATCAATATCCGAAACGGCCATTTGATTGGCTTTAAGAAATTCAAGTATCCAAGACTCTAAGGCGGTTTCGCCTTGCGGTTTATAAAGCATATCTACACCTGTTATTCTGGCGTAGGTATTCTCCTTCTTAGTGTTTGAAAGCGTAAAAAAAGCGGCCCCTTCTCCCGAGTACGCTCCGACACTTTGACTTGTTAAAACATCCTCTCCTTCCGATTTTTTCCAGTAAGAAATTCTATCATAAAGTTGATGAAAGCCCTCGGTCATTTCATCATGTCCACCCACTAAGACATTTTCACAATCGCCCTCCTCTAACTTCATAAGACCATCTAAAAGAGCATTTTCAAAAGAAAAAGCCCGCTGTACATAAGTGAAGTTATAATTTCGGCATGCTAATAATAATGCAATTTGTGCCCCCAATGTATTATGCGTAGACTGGATAAAGGACGTTGGCGTCAACAGCTGTTCGTCGTTATCAATAATACTATTCAGGAATTTTTCTGTGTCTTGTAAGCAGCCCATGGCTGTACCAGAAATAATAGCATCTGGCAGCGTCACTTCTGCCTCTTGGAGAGCTTTGAAAGCAGCGACCACGCCCATTTTCACCATTCTTGACATTCGCCTAGCTTGAGCCGGATTTATATACGTTTTATAGTCTGGTTCAATAGGTTTCACGCCAAGACCATTCACAATATTTGGCGAAGCATCATAGTCTAATCCTTCAAGAGAATCTTGCGGAGAAATAGCACCAATACCGTTAATATATGCTTGCACTTAAACTTTCTTAAATAATAAGGAAGTGGTGTTTCCTCCAAAACCAAAGGAATTAGACAGAACGTATTTAATATCCAAGTCTCTTCTTAAAGACAAATTGGGCCTAAAATTCACCTCTTCCATAGGCGTTTTAAAATTTAAATTAGGGAATACTAAATTATGCTGCAAAGCCAAAACTGAAAACACGGCTTCTATACCACCACATGCTCCTAGGGTATGTCCTGTAAAAGATTTGGTACTGCTAATGGGCGGCACTTCCGTTCCAAATACTCTTTCAATAGCTGTTCCTTCGCTCAAATCATTTACATGAGTACCTGTTCCGTGAGCGTTAATGTAACTCACCACATTTGGATGAACATCCGCCATTTTTAAGGTTTGAGAAATTGCTAAAAATGCACCTTCTCCATTCGGTGAAGAAGCGGTTTGATGATAAGCGTCATTGGTATTGGCGTAGCCTACTACTTCTGCCAATTTTTGTTTACTGGCAGATGCTCTTTCAGATTCTAAAACTACATATCCAGCACCTTCCCCTAGGTTCAGACCCTTTCTGTTGGCATCGAATGGTTTGCAAAGCTCTTCATCCAAAATCATGAGGGTATTAAAACCATTCAAGGTAAATTTTGAAAGAGCATCTGTTCCACCTGCCACTACCCTATCCAGAATACCATTTTTGATGAGTCTCGCTCCTAATAAAATGGCATTGGAAGAGGACGAACAGGCGGTGCTTATGGTGTTCAAATAAGCTGTAATCCCTAAATGATCAGCTATTTTCTCTGTGCTGTAGGCACCTTCGTGGTTTATACCCTCTTTAAGTATCTCCCCCTTTTCAGATTTATCTAAATATCTGGACCAATTTAGCTCTGTACTGCTCATGCCGCCAACACTGGTAGCCGAAACTATGCCTGTTTTAAATTCCGAGACATCTTGAATTCCAGCATTTACCAAGGCTTCTTTAGCGGCTAAAACACCTAACAAGTCGGTTCTGGAGTGAGGAATGTCCTTATTTACCTGAGCCATTTGTATCAACTCCTGATTAGTAAAATTTACCTCGCCCACCGGTAAATGACCTAATCGTGTTTCTATGTTCTTAAGCGTTCCTATTCCCGTTTTGCCCGTTTCTAATTTAGACAATGCCTCAGGCACATTACTGCCAATGGCAGAAATGCAACCCAAACCCGTTATAAAAACTCTTTTTGACACAGATTAAACCTTAGCGTTTTCTTCTATATATTTCGCCATGACATTGATAGATTCAAAAATTGCTCTTCCGTCTTCTGGGTTCACAATCTTGATTCCATAATTCCTTTCCAGCAAAACTATCAGCTCCAAAGCATCAATAGAGTCTAAACCTAAACCGTCACCAAAAAGCGGT
Source organism: Arcticibacterium sp. (assembly GCF_055134445.1). Taxonomy (NCBI): domain Bacteria; kingdom Pseudomonadati; phylum Bacteroidota; class Cytophagia; order Cytophagales; family Leadbetterellaceae; genus Arcticibacterium; species Arcticibacterium sp. The sequence goes on along the minus strand of NZ_JBSRVI010000030.1, from coordinate 2,853 downwards.
GCATCGTCTTGGATTTCTTCTGGTGTTAGATCTTCCAGGTTTAATGCTTCTATAATTTGAAGCTTAAGATTTACTTTTAAATCGCTCATTTTTTTAGTTCAAAATATTAATTCTAAGTTCTCCTTAGTATGTTCTAAAGCAAGGCAACCTTGCTCTTTTTCAATGGTATATAAAACAGCTTTATAATTCTGATCAAAAAAGTCTACCCATCCCATTATGGCACATTGGGCTTGGCCACTTAACAGTATATGCTCTACATACCGTTGCATAAATTCGGCATCAAAGGCCTCAAAAATAAATAAACTTTGTTCGCCCACGAACTTATGTTTTATGCCAATTTCTCCTAATAAAATATTAGGCAAGGTATAAACAAATACCGCTGGACTCGGAAAATAGGCCTCTTTATCAGAAATAGAAACTTGGTGCTTCATGTCCGTTTCTAAAGACGAGGAGGCGTTGGACACAAAAAGAGAGACTTCTTCTGGCTTATACCTTTCATTTAAAGGATTAGCTTTCATTAAATACTCCGTTGCCAATAAAGCTAACTTACAGAGCTCATCCATTTTATAAAACTTGGGATAATCCAGCTCCATTCCTTTATAAATATCTTTCAAAAATACATTATTCTCCTGTGTATCATCAAAAGCAAAAACCTCCTCCTTATTCAGGAGAACTTTTCCGTTTTCAATCTTAACATAGTTGGTTATGTAGCTCATATTTTTTGAAACAATACCGAAGCATTAGAACCTCCAAAACCAGCGGCCAATTTTAAAGCATATTTCAATTCTTTTGACACTGTTTTATCAAAAATATGAATAGGTTGGCTTACACCATTTTGCTCAAAATTATGTGTTTTCACCAACATACTTTGTTTCATCTGCATCACGGTGATGACAGACTCTAAAACGCCTGCTGCTCCTAGTGTATGTCCAAAATGGCTTTTAAGACTATTCATAGGCACCTTTGAAAGTCCTGCTCGCGAAACTGCAAAAGATTCCATTTCATCATTAAAAGGCGTGGCTGTACCATGTCCAGAAATGAAGTCTATATCACCAGCTTTTACGGCTGAGCTTAGAAGTGTTTTTTGTATGCTTAGTAATAGTCCTTCGCCTGTTCTAGACGGACCAGAGATATGATTGGCGTCATTGGTAGAACTTCCGCCTAAAACTTGTATTTCTCCTTCTCCTTTTTTTAACACCATTGCGGCACAAGCCTCACCCAAATTTATGCCGTCCCTAACTTTGTCGTAAGGTTTGCAAACGCCGGCACTCAATGCTTTAAACGACAAAAAACCCGACACGATAAAAGGCGTGAGTAAGTCTACCCCCACCACCAAAGCGGTGTCATATTGACCAGCTTCTATCAATCTTTTTCCTAAATTAATGGCTACCACACCAGATACGCATGCATTAGATACCACCAAGGTCTTATTGGGATTATGGAAAAAGGAGGCTACCACCTCGCCAGTTTTCCAGAGATATTTCCTGTCTGCATCGAAGCCTGATACACGGTCAGAGTCTAATAAATCTATGTTGCCTTTTGTGGTAGATAGGATGATGACCGTCCTGTTACTTTTTAGGTTTATATCAGCATTCTGTTTTAAAACCCCGTCTATACATAGGATAAGCAACTGTTCTAAAAATGTAAATGATTGAGCTTTTGCCAAATCCGAAAATCGTGTTTGTATTTTTCTTCGGTCCAGTTTAGCGGAATAAAAAGGCTCCTTAAACTCAGGCTCATCTATACGCTTAATGGCTGTCTCGCCAGACAAAAGAGCCTTGAAGTTCTCTTCTGCTGTTATTCCAAGTGGAGAGATGATATTTTTTGCAGCTACAAAAACACTCACATCAAACCCTCTTTAAGTTTCCATGCCTCAAAAAACGGCGGATTAGTAATGTAAAGCTGCTTTTCTAGCGTCATAAACACTTGTGTAGTACTTCCACTAGCCACAAGCTCATCTGTAGACTCTTTAAAAACCTTGAATTCAAAGACTATCTTGGCGGCCGCAGTAGGTATAAATGTGGTTTCCACAATGACTGTATCGCCGTAGGCCACCGTTCTTTTATAATCTACATTCAATTTCACAATGGGAGCCAAAAAGCCCTCACCGTATATTTTCATATAATTTATATCAAACGCATGTCCGAACGCTTCTCTTCCTTCTTCAAAAAACTTGACATAGTGTCCATGCCAGACTATCCCTAAAGAATCTACCTCGTTAAATCTTACTTTTACTTTCGTTCTGTTTACCAAGCTTTTCATTCTTCTTTCAGGAAAATTTTCATTTCGCACTCCGCCACGCACTCCTCTTTCAGAAATACTTTTCCTTCAATAATAGTTACACCCATTACCACATTGACCACCTCCACAGCCGTTACTAGCTCGTCGCCTAATTTGGGTAATTTAGAAATGACCATTTTTTTTACGGCACCTATGAAGCCAATGAGTGGTTTCTCTTCATCTGAAAGCTGGCTAGCATAATGACCAATTCTTAGGGCTGCCGTTTGAGCAATATTTTCTAGTAAACCAGGCTCTATAAACTCCCCGTTTTCCAAAAAAAGATTTCCCTCCAAAATAGTCAAGCCAGAAATCGTGGTGGTTTCGTCACTGAACCAAAGCTTGTCCACCATTTCAATAGGTGGTTTTTGAGGTATCAGTTTAGAAACGGCTTCTCCTTCTAATAATGGTCTTTCGGGTAAGGCAATCATGTGTTTTGTTTCCAAAAAGGATAATAATTAAACCATTGTTCCGGGTATTTCCTGACCATGGTTTCTACCTGTTTGGTATAAATATCTAAGAGTTTTTTTACCGTCTGTTCTGTTTCTACTTCTTTCCTACTTCTTTTTACTTCTA
>NZ_JBSRVI010000029.1:0-25844 GCF_055134445.1 Arcticibacterium sp. | reverse complement strand
CTTATTTCTTTAATGACATCGTTGAGCAAAGGCTTTCAAGGGACTTCCTACCAGACCCTAAAGCACTTCTGATAGTCTATGGAAGTGCTTCTGGGTGCATTGATTTAACTAAAATCATGGACGAAGATATAAGAATAGAAACGGACACCACTTATATTCATTTACCGGAACCATACATTTGCCATTTCAAAGTAGACCATTCCAAATCAAAAATATATCATTCTGAGTATGCCTTTATGAATGAGGATTTACTCTTCGAAGAAGCCTATAAGTCTGCAGAAAGAAAAATATTAGAAACTGCTGAAGCTTCGGATCTACTAAAAACCACCTCCGAAAATGCCAATAAGTTCTTAATTCCCTTATTGGAAAAAATCTCAGGCAAACCTGTTGTGGCCATTTAAAAGTGATGACAAGCCTTTTAATACTTGCATTTTTAGGAGAAAAAAACTTACAGGTTTCTGCTTTCATGACATAAATGCCATTCCCTAAGAAAAAAAGTTGTCAATTTGGCATCTATTCATTTCACGCATCATTCTTGTTACGTTACAATTTGAATTAAGTAATTTTGTATTCTATTTTTTATTTGAGACATCACGATTTTAATTATATATAATGTTAAATTTTTTAACCAAGGGCATTTCAAAAATATTCGGAACAAAATCTGAAAAAGATGTAAAAGAATTAATGCCTTACGTCATTTCTACGAACGAAGAATTTGAAAAGCTAAGGGAACTTAGTAATGATGACTTTAGAGCAAAAAGCGAAGACCTGAAGCAATACATCAAAGATGCTCTTTCTTCTATTCATACTCAAATAGAAAATATTCAAAAGAATATCGACGAGAACGACGAGCTCTCCATTGCAGATAAAGAAGCCTCTTTCGATCAGATTGATAAACTTAAGGAACAAGAAAACGAAGAGCTAGAAAATGTTTTATTAGAAATATTACCAAAGGCTTTTGCCATAGTCAAAGAAACCGCTCGAAGGTTTAAAGACAATGACAGCATTGCGGTAAAGGCCTCTCATCTTGATAGAACTTTGGCGATGAGAAAAAAACATATCACCATTGAGGGCGATACTGCCATCTGGAATAGTGAATGGGAAGCAGCAGGAAATCTTTTAAGATGGAACATGCTTCATTATGACGTTCAGATTATTGGTGGAGCAGCACTCCATAAAGGTAAAGTAGCCGAAATGCAAACTGGTGAAGGTAAAACCTTGGTCGCTACCTTCCCTGCCTTTCTAAATGCTTTAGCTGGTAAAGGCGTACATATAGTAACAGTCAATGATTACCTAGCACGACGTGACTCGGAGTGGATGGCTCCTATTTTTGAATTTCATGGTATTACTTGCGACTGTATTGACAAGTATCCTGCTAATAGTAATGCCAGAAGAGAAGCTTACGCTTCGGGAATTTCTTACGGAACTAATAACGAGTTTGGTTTTGATTACCTTAGAGATAACATGGTAAGTAACCCAAAGGAATTGGTTCAAAAAAGACACCATTTCGCTATGATTGATGAGGTTGATTCTGTGTTGATTGATGACGCCAGAACACCTTTGATAATTAGTGGACCTATGGCAAAAAAAGGAGATGAAGCTCTTTACAACTCCTTAAAGCCAAGAATTTCTCAAATTGTTGAAGTTCAAAAAGCCATTGTCAATAACTATCTTAATGAAGCCAAAAAATTAATTAAAAATGGAGAAGTTAAAGAAGGTGGTCTTTCTTTATTTAGAGCTTACAGAGGACTCCCAAAAAGCAAGCCGCTGATTAAATACCTTTCTGAGAGTGGTATTAAAAAAATACTTTTAGATACCGAGGCCATTCATATCGCTGAGAATAACAAATTAATGCCTCAAGCCGATGAACCTCTTTATTTCACCATTGATGAAAAAAATAAAGGTATAGAACTTACCGATAAAGGTATTGACTACCTCACCGGTCATGATGAAGACCCAGAATTCTTTATCATGCCAGATTTGTCGATAAAGATTGATGAAATCGATAAAAGCCCAGACTCTGAGCAAGACAAGATTCTTAAAAAGGATGAGCTAATAAGAGACTATTCTACTAAAGCAGAACGAATTCATGCTGTAAACCAACTCCTAAAATCTTATTGTCTTTTTGAAAAAGATGTGGATTATGTTCTAATGGATTCCAAGGTCAAAATTGTGGATGAGCAAACTGGCCGTGTAATGGATGGTAGAAGATGGTCCGACGGACTACACCAAGCGGTAGAAGCAAAGGAAAACGTAAAAGTTGAAGACTCTACCCAGACTTACGCCACAGTAACGCTTCAAAATTACTTTAGAATGTACCATAAACTAGCTGGGATGACAGGTACTGCGGAAACAGAAGCTGGCGAGTTATGGAAAATCTATAAGTTAGATGTCATGACTATCCCTACCAACAGACCGATTGTAAGAGATGACATGCAAGACAAAGTCTTTAAAACCGTAAGGGAAAAATACAACGCCGTAGCAGATGAGATTGTTGAGCTTGTGGATAAAGGCAGACCAGTTCTTTTAGGTACCACTTCTGTAGAAAACTCAGAAATACTTAGTAAAATGCTAAGTATCAGAAAGATTAAACATCAAGTACTAAACGCCAAGCAACACTCCCGAGAGGCAGACATCGTGGCCGAAGCTGGAAAGCCAGGTACCGTTACCATTGCAACGAACATGGCTGGTCGTGGTACAGATATTAAGCTAACCCCAGACAGTAAGGCTTCTGGAGGTTTGGCCATTGTGGGCACAGAACGTCATGAATCTAGACGTGTAGACAGACAGCTTAGAGGTAGAGCAGGACGTCAAGGAGACCCAGGCTCTTCTCAGTTCTTTGTCAGTTTAGAAGATAGTCTTATGAGACTGTTCTTCTCAGACAGAACCGCAAAAATGATGGACAAACTCGGTATGGAAGAAGGTGAAGTCATCCAACATTCCATGATAACCAACTCCATTGAAAGAGCTCAACAGAAGGTTGAAGAAAATAACTTCGGTATTCGTAAGCGTCTTATTGAGTATGATGATATCATGAATATCCAAAGAGATACCATCTATAAAAGGCGTAAAAATGCTCTTTTTGGAGATAGATTATCTCTTGATATAGCAAATGTTCTTTACGACACCTGTCATGCTATTCTGAACAATGCCAATAAGAATTACGACGAGTTTGAACTAAGAACACTACAAAATCTAGGCTTCAAACCTGCAATTACAAGACAAGAGTTTGACAGTTCTAAGTCTAGTCTGGAAAATGACTTCTATGAGCTAGCCGACAAACATTATAATGCTAAAAATCAAGCCATTGCCGAAAAAACCATACCCGTTCTTAAAAGGGTTTTAGAAGACAGAAACGCTGTTAAAAATGAACCTTTCATGGCCGTGGTGGGGGATGGAACGAGAAACATTGCAGTTTTCTGCGATATGCAAAAAACGGTCGACTCTAATGGAAAAGAGCTTATCAAAGAAATGGAAAAAGCCATTTCTCTTAGTGTTATTGACCAAGAGTGGAAAGAGCATTTAAGAGACATGGACGACCTGAAGCAATCTGTACAAAATGCTTCTTACGAACAAAAAGACCCACTACTAATTTACAAATTTGAGGCGGTGGAGTTGTTCCAAAACTTCTTGCAGAAAGTTAATGCGGAAATGATTTCATTTTTAATGAAGGCGAACATTGTAGAAATGCGTTTTCAACAAATAGCTCCTCCAAAGCAAGATACACCAAAACTATCTACCAACAGAGCAGAGGGGAACCAAGATGGCGGTTCTTCGGCACCAGTAACTCCTGCTAAATCTCAAAAGGTAGCCAACAGAAACGACAAAGTAAGTGTCCAGTTTAGAGACGGCTCTATTAAAAGAGACGTGAAGTATAAGTTTGTAGAAGAAGAAGTAATAGCAGGAAACGCCGTAATAATAGATTAATAAGAGACTAAAGATATTCTTTTAAGCAAATGGACTTCAATCAGAAAGTTGTATGGATTACAGGAGCTTCTTCCGGAATAGGAGAAGCCACAGCTTATGAATTTGCAAAAAAGAATTGTAAACTTGTACTTTCTGCCAGAAGAGAAAACGAACTCCTTAGGGTTAAGGATAACCTTGGGCTTCCAGATGAAGATGTTCTGGTTTTACCGATGGATGTTCTAGAAGTAGAAAAATTTGATGATTTGACTAAAAAAGTCATTTCCACATTCGGTCAAATAGATATTTTATTCAATAACGCAGGAATTTCGCAAAGAAGTTTCGTGCTTGAAACAGACATTTCTGTTTACAGAAAACTGATAGATATAGATCTTATAAGTGTTATTGCACTTACAAAGTCTGTTCTTCCATATATGGTTGAACGCAACTCGGGTCATATAGCCGCCACTTCTAGTATAGCGGGTTTGGTAGCTACTCCAGGCAGATCTGGATATGCTGCTGCAAAGTTCGCTGTCCGTGGATTCTACGACTCCCTTAGGGCCGAAATTCACAAGAATGGTATAGGGGTTACCGTTGTTTGTCCCGGATATATCAACACTGATATATCGAAAAACTCCCTTTCCGCCGATGGCAGTAAATATGGGAAAATGGATAATAATCAATTAAATGGTTTGTCGGCATCAGATTGTGCCAAACAAATTGTAAAAGCTATATCTAGCAATAAGAACGAAATTTACATAGGTGGACTTAAGGAGATTTTAGGGGTGTATTTGAAGCGTTTTTTCCCTAAAATCTTAAGTAAAATCGTTGTAAAACAAGCTCCTAAATAACTTCCCCTCCTTCAATAGTATGCACGCATACTATTATACTTTTCTAACATAACATTGTACTATTTCCATATAAATTGAATTTTATTAATATTCAAGTCATAATTTATTTAACATTTTTTAATTTGGTACTTTATGAACAATTAAAAACCTTAATAACAAACTGTATGAAGAAATTTTTATTAACCATGTGTTTGGTTGGCTTAAGTGTTTTCACTTATGCACAATCCATGGAAGTTTCTGGAAAGGTGACCTCGGCTGATGACGGAATAGGACTTCCTGGTGTTTCCGTCACTGTTCAGGGTACAAGTCGTGGTACCACAACTGATGTTGACGGAGTTTACAAAATTGCCGTTGATAAAGGAGTTACATTAGTATACTCTTTCGTTGGAATGAACAGCACATCAATTGCTGTTGGAAATCAAAGCTTAATTAACGTTGCTTTAACTTCGGATGCTGGACTACTTTCAGAAATCGTAGTTACTTCAACCGGTATTAGCCGTAACTCAAGAGATGTGGTTTATGCTAACCAAACTGTTAAGTCTGAAGACTTACAATCTACACCTAACAAAAACGCACTAGAAGCCTTAAGAGGTAAAGTATCTGGTGTTAAATTAAGCACTAACTCTGGTGCTGTTGGTGCTTCAACAAGAATTGTATTACGTGGTGAGGGTTCTCTTACAGGTAATAACAATGCTTTAATCGTAGTAGATGGTATTCCTATCGATAACGGTGTAAGCAGTGGAGGTGACGGTTCTCCAGAAAACGGGTATTCCGATTTCGGTAACAGATTTAATGATATTAACCCAGAAGACATTGCTTCTGTAACGGTTCTTAAAGGACCTTCAGCGACATCTCTTTACGGTTCTAGAGGTGCATCTGGTGTACTTCTTATTACTACCAAAAAAGGTGGTGGCGGTGTTAACGGAAAAATGGAGATTGGAATAAAATCTTCTTATTCTGTTGAAAAAGCATACGTGCTTCAAAAACGTCAAGACCAATTCGGTCAAGGATATGACAATCTTCATTTAGATACTGGTGAAAACTGGTCTTGGGGCCCCGCTTTTGACGGTATAGTTAGACCATGGACTTCTCCTATCGATTCTGATGGTGATGGTTCTCTAGAGGCTTTAACAAGACCATATAGTGCTGTTAAAGACCAATTACAAAGCTTTTTTGATTTAGGAAACACATTGAATAACAGTGTTAATTTATCAGGTGCTAAAGGAGATTTCACGTACTATTTCTCTTATGGTAATACAAGTCAAAAAGGTATCATGCAAAATACCAACTATGACAGAAACTCTATCAACTTAAACGCAAGTGCAAAGTTGAACAGCAAGTTAAAAACTGATTTTAAAGTGAATTACTCACTCATCGATCAAAATACTGCTACAGAGGGTTCTAGAGCATTTGAAGGTTTAAATGCTTATGCCATGGTGGTTCAATCTCCAGTTAATATTCCAATTAACGAATTGAGAGATTATAATAGCCCATTCCATGATGTAAACGGATACTGGGGTTCTTACTCTTCTGTAAACCCTTACTATATCTTAAATGACTATGGTAACCAAGGTAAAATTCACAACCTATTCACCAAAATGTCTTTGACATATACGCCAATTAAAAACTTGGATATTATTGCTAGAGTAGGTTCCAACCTTGTCAGCGTTGGTATTAATCAATATGTGCCAACATTTACACCAGATCAGCAATTGGTATGGGGTGACGATTTAGCTTTAAGTACAAGAAATACTAAGCATGAGTCATTGGGTAGCTATTCAAATTCTCAAAATTTGAGAACGAACTGGGATGCGTCTCTTTTGGCTAACTATAGCACAAAAATTACTGACGACTTCTCTCTTAATGTAACAGGTGGTTATAACCTATTTGACAGAAGAAGTAGTAGCTTAACTGGTTTTACAAACGGTGGATTGGTTGTACCAGAATGGTATAACTTAAGTAACAGTGTACAAAACTCTCAATCAAGCCAATCTTCTTCAAAGTATAGACTTTTTGGAGTTTTAGCTAACGCAAGTGTTGGATACAAAGACATGGTCTTCTTAGAGTATTCTGCTAGAAATGACTGGTCTTCTACGCTTCCTGTTGCTAATAATACTTTCTTCTATCAAGCATTAGGAACATCTATTATTGTTTCTGACCTTCTTGGAGTTAAGAGCAATCCATATCTTAACCATATCAAACTAAGAGGAAGTGTTGGAACAACAGGTAAAGATGCAGGTTTATATTTATTAAACTCTACGTTTATCGGGAATCCAACCTTGGCTAGTTTAGGTGATTACACCCTTACTTTCCCTCTTAATGGACAGTCTGGTTTTACAGTGAGTAACCAAATCGGTAATCCAAATTTAAGACCTGAGTTAACAACAACTTATGAGTTTGGTGCTGACGTTTCTCTTCTAAGCAACAGAATTAACATTGATTATACCTACTATCACTCTATTCACTCGGATCAAATAGTAACCGTTAATCTTCCTGCTTCTTCTGGTTTTACCAGCACTACATCAAACATTGGTGAAATGCAGAATAAAGGTCACGAGTTATCTGTTAACTTTAAGCCTATTCAAGGTTTAGTTAAAGACTTGACTTGGGATTTGAACTTCATCTATTCGACTAATAAGAATAAGGTTGTCAAAATCACGGATGAAATTGATGAACTTACTATTTTTGGACCATTTAGAGGTGTTTCTATTGTAGCAAGTGAAGGTTCTCCATTCGGTACATTCAAAGCCTTAGTTCCTTTAGTGAATGATGCAGGTCAAACTGTAGTAGGTGCCACGGGTATGCCAGAATACTCTGAAGAAGAGCAACTTTTAGGTTCTTACCAACCGAAATACACAGCCAGTGTAGCCACTTCTATTGGTTACAAAGGTTTTACATTGAACGCTCTTTTGGATGCTAAACAAGGAGGAACTTTCTTCTCTTTAACTAAATTCTCTACGGAGTTTAACGGTACAGCTTTAAATACTGCTACCTATAACAGAGAACCATATATCTACCCGAACAGTGTGGTATTGGTAGATGGAGCTTATGTTCCTAATGAGACTGAAATTACAGAGCAAGATTACTTCACAAACTATGACCCTGCAGCTTCTAGTTATTTGATTGATGCTAGCTTTGTGAAATTGAGAGAAATAGGATTAAACTATAGATTCCCATCTTCTCTTCTTAAGAAGGCTAAAATCAACTCTCTAAATCTTGGAGTGTACGCAAATAACGTTAAGTTCTGGGTTCCTGCAGAAAACACTTTCGGAGATCCAGAAGTAAATGGCCCTTCGTTAACTGGAAATGCCGTAGGTATCGAAACCACTGGTGTACCTCCAGCTCAAAGCCTTGGTGTTAAATTAGGACTTACATTTTAAATAGTAACTTAGAAATGAAATCAATATATAAAATATTATTCTTGATCCCTTTCATGATTCTCGCTGAATCATGTACGGAATTATCAGAACTAAACATTGATCCTGATAGATCTCCAACTGCAAACGATGCACAGGTTTTAACCAGTGCACAAGGTTACCTTAGTTACATCAATGATGTAGATTTAAATTCTTTCTCTTTCCTTTGGGGTCAATACTACACATGGGGTATTGGTGTTTCAATAGGTAATTCTGAGAGATATGTATCTCAACCTGATGATAATAATGGTTATTGGAACAGAGCTTATGCAAATGCATTAACCGACCTTAGGTACCTTACTAAAAGCGAAGACAAAGCATACAATGGTGTAGGTAAAATTCTTCAAGTATACATATTTCAAGGTCTTGTAGATCACTTTGGTAATATACCTTACTCTCAAGCATTATTAGGTGAAATTGAAGATGGTTCTATTTTAGCTCCTACTTATGATGATGCGGCAACTATCTATGCTGACCTTGTTGTTAAGCTTGATGAAGCCATTGAAGAACTTTCTATTGCTCCTAATAGCATTGGTGCTGATGACTTAGTATACGGTGGAGATCTTAAGAAATGGACGAAGTTCGCAAATTCTCTTAAATTGAGAATTCTAATGAGAACTTCTGAAACTAAGCCAAATGCTTCAGCCGTTTCTGCATTAATTTCTAGCGGAGACTTCATTGAAGGGGCTGCAGATGCTGCAAAAATCAATTTCCTTGGTACTACTGGTGACGAAAATCCGATGTATGCAAGGTTTGAATTTGGTGTTGGTGACTTCTATTTCGCAAGTAAGGCTACCACTAACGTTCTTGAGAGTCTAAATGACCCGAGAATAAATTCATTCTATTCTCCTGCTACTACTGGTGGTAATGCAGGTAGAGTTGCAGGTATAAATCAAGGTACCATAGATAATGAGCCATTTACTGCTCCTGCCTCTAACTATAGTGGTTCTTCTGCAGCTGCTTACGGAAACGCAAACGCTGTTTACTTAATGAGTGAGTGGGAAGTATGGTTCTTAAGAGCTGAAGCTGCCGCTAGATATGGTACAGCAGATAATGCTGCAACTTCATTTTCTAATGCAATCACTGCTAACTTCAATTTCTTAGGAGTAGCAGGTGCAGCAGATTATATCGCTTCTTTAAATTATTCAGCTCTTACAAGCTTAGATGCCAAAATTGATGCTATTGCCATTCAAAAATGGATTTCATTAAACGGTACTCAAGAAGATGAAGGTTGGATAGAAACCAGAAGATTTGACAGACCTGCTAGCAGATTATTTACTAAAGGTATTTTCCAAAGCCCTCCATTGTCTGTGCTATCTGCAGGAGTTTACCCTTCTATCTGGTTATACCCAGAAACTGAAAGAAGTTTAAATCCAAATGCCCCAGCACAAAGAGTTATCACTGAAAAAACTTTCTGGGACAATTAAAAATGAAAAAAATGAAAAAAATATCAATAATATCAGCATTAAGCGTATTCCTTTTTGCTGCTTGTACTCAAGAGTTTGACATTACTCCTTCTGAGATCACTTACCTTCCATTCATCGAATTAAAAGGTGATGCAACGGTTAACTTAGGTTGTGGTGACACGTATAATCCTGCGGATTATAGTGCTAAAGCTTTTGAAGGTGGAAGTGAAATAGAGCTATCTACCGCTGTAGAAGGACTTTACTTTGGAGGAACATCAATTGATGGTCCAGATATCTATTCCGTAGCTTATAGTGCTATTAACAAGGATAACATCCCTGGTTCAGCATTCCGTAACATCAACTATTACCCATGTAATGGAGATTTAGCTGCTGGAGACATCTCAGGAGTTTATACCACTACGGTTAAGAGAAACGGTACAGCACGTCCAACTTTCCAATATGTTTACATTAAGAAAGCGGCAGACGGTACCTACTTACTTTCAGATGCTATCGGTGGTTGGTATGACTTCGGTAGTGGATATGGTTCTCACTATGCTGCCACTGGTCTTAAACTAACTAAGACAGCCACAGGATTCACTTCTGATCAAGTTATCGGAGTTGGTGATTTTGGCGGTGAACTTTTTCTTAAGTCTTTCAAAGTTGATGCAGCTACTAAAACGATTGTTTTCGAAACTTCTTGGAGTTTTGGATATGAATTTGTTGTAACGCTTAAGCAAGTTAGCGTGTAATTTAATTGACCTTCAGTTTTTAAAAGGATGCCTACCCGTTAGGCATCCTTTTTTTATGTCTCTATTCTTAAAAACAATAATGTCGTCAGATCCTCTCCCACTTAAATAGTTATAAACAAAATTGAAATACTCGAACTTCAAGCGTCACAACATAGTTCTACAGAGAACTAAAGCAATAAGATGCAAAGAATCACAATCCTAATTTTACTCCTAGCCCTTTTTTTAGGAATTGACTGGTATATATTTTCAGGGATTAAACAGCTCATACGTTCTTGGTCCATCTCAAACCAAAAACTAGTAACTTTATTTTACTGGAGCATTCCCTTCGTCAGTCTTATAGCCATCCTACTTGGTTTCTATATTTTCTCGGATAAACTTAGCCATCAAACCAAAACTTTTTTAGGTACCTTCATTTTAATCATCTATCTCTCCAAAATCCTTACAGTCACTATTTTATTTCTCGGAGATATTGTAAATCTATTTAAACGTGCATACCACTGGGTCAGCCCTGGCACAAAAGATTCTTCCGAAATTAATAATGCTCCTCTTGAAAATGTCATAAGTCGCTCTCAATTTATCACCAAGGCCGCTTTAGCTGTTGGAGCCACGCATATTGGAGCTATGACATGGGGAATTATTTCTGGAGCTCACGATTATAGAATAAGACGTGTTCCACTTATACTCCCCAACCTTCCGAAACAATTTCATGGCTTAAAACTCATTCAAATATCGGATATACATTCGGGTAGTTTTTTCAATAAAACCGCTGTGGAAGGAGGCGTGGATATGTTATTGGCCGAAAAACCAGATATGGTCTTCTTTACTGGAGATATCGTGAATAATAAAGCTGAAGAACTGAAAGACTATTTCAATATTTTCAAACGTATTCAAGCTCCATTAGGAGTGTATTCTACACTCGGAAATCACGACTATGGCGACTACGTGAAATGGGATAGTCTGAACTCAAAAAATCAAAATCTCAAAGATCTCATTCATGCTCATAAGTTAATGGGATGGGATATATTAATGGACGAAAACCGTACGCTTACTGTAGATAACGAATCCATAGGAATTTTAGGAATCCAAAACTGGGGAGAAGGTTTTGCACAGCATGGAGATCTTTCCAAAGCACTGCAATACTCAGACGATAAATTTTCCACGAAATTACTACTCTCGCACGATCCCTCGCACTGGCGTAAACAAGTTTTAGCCCATACAAACATCGACGCCGCATTTGCAGGACATACACACGGAATGCAATACGGTGTAGAAATCGGAAGCTTCAAATGGAGTCCAGCAAGTTTAAGGTATAAAGAATGGGCTGGTTTATATCAAGAAAATAATCAACAGCTTTATGTAAACAGAGGCTATGGCTATCTTGGCTATCCGGGCAGATTGGGTATTCTTCCAGAAATCACAGTATTCGAATTGAGAAAAGCTTAGATTACAATTAACAATTGCTACGAATAAATACTTCCCTACTCACTGAGATGAAACACAGTCTTCGTCTCGCCTTCCCCATAATGGTGGCCCAATTAGGGGTTATTCTTATGAGCGTTTCTGATAATATAATTATTGGAAGACTTCTAGGAACACAAGCTCTTGCTGCCGCAGGTATATCCAATTCCATAGCACTTTTAATTTCTTCCTTAGCTATAGGTGGCTTCCCCATAGTAGCCACAATTATTTCCCGGAACTATGCTGCCCATGCCACCAAAGAACTACATAGAACTTTTAATGCCTCGATAACAATAGCTATATTATACAGTATCGTTCTTACACTTATCGGTGCTTTTCTTGTTTATTATTTTGAATTACTGGCTCAAACACCACAAATCACTACCCTGTCTAAACCTTTTCTTTTAATCATAACCTTATCCAACATACCGCTATTTTTCTTTCTGGCTTTAAAACAAACTGTCGATGGTCTTTCCTTACCGAAAGTAGCCATGAATATAACCTTCATTGGTCTTGCTGCCAATATCATCCTGAATTATTCTCTCATAAGCGGATTTAGCTTCTTCCCAAAATTAGGATTAAATGGAGCAGCATATTCCACACTTATTGTAAGGTTATTCATGCTTTTAGCACTTGCTCTATATATCTATAAGAAAAATGCTATCAGAACCTTACTCCCAAAGAAAATTCACCCCTTCTTTATCACCAAACAGACCTTAAAAATTCTAAAACTCAGCATTCCAGGTGGATTCCAAATGCTCTTTGAAATAGGTGCATTTTCCATAGCAGTAGTGATGATGGGATGGATAGGAGAAAACGCTTTAGCTGCCCATCAAATCGCTATGAACATTGCCTCTACAACGTATATGACCGCTACTGGTATTGCTTTTGCTGGAGGAATACGCGTAGGGTCAGCCGTAGGAAAGAAAGACATCAATCAAGTTAAAATTGCAGCGAAAGCTTCTTATTTTTTAGTATTAATTTTCATGACTACCACCATGATCTTAATACTTATTTTTAGAGAGCCTATCATCCAGATATACATTAGTGACTTGGAGATTTTAGCACTCGCCAAACCGCTTTTAGTCATTGCTGCTATTTTTCAGTTGTCTGATGGCATACAAGCTGTGGCATTAGGCAATTTAAGAGGTATCTCAGATGTCAATATCCCTGCCTATATCACATTCATAGCCTATTGGGTCATCTCTCTCCCATTGGGATACTTCCTAGCATTTCACTATAGCCTTGGAGCCAAAGGCATCTGGTACGCCTTATTAGCAGGGTTAAGTTTTGCTGCCGTTTTTCTTACGATAAGATTCATCAATATTTTAAAAAATCCTGATAAGGTTATTTCTTAGTCTTGAGAAGAAGGACCTTCGTAGGTGGCTATGTGTTCCTTAATTTTTTGAATTCTATTTGCAGGGCTTGGGTGAGAACTCATAAACTCATCTCTATCCATTTCACCACCACCCGCTTCTGCTAAAATCTCCATGACCTCCACCATAGAATTAGCATCATAACCACTTTGTATCATGTAATGGACGCCAAATTCATCAGACTCCAGCTCGTCGTCTCTTCCAAACTTCATCATTTTAACCTGAGCCACATAATTCGCTATTTCCGAAGTACCATAATTACCACTTGCAGCAGTTGCCGCTCCTGCCAAACCCTGAAAAAACGAACTTTGTGCCATTTGCTGAGCAGAATGACGATGAACTACATGACCAATTTCATGTCCTAGAACTCCAGCCAATTGGTCTTCTGACGACAGTCTACTTAAGAGCCCAGCGGTAATAAAAACTTGTCCTCCAGGTAGAGCAAAAGCATTAACTGTCTGCTCGTCTCTCAGTACATGAAAATCAAAACGATAAGGGTTTTGTATTCCTCTCTCTTTTAAAGTGTTGTTGAAATTTTCAACAAGCTTATTCCCAACGTTCTTAATTTGCTGTTGAATTTTATGATCCGGATATAAGCCACCATACTCTTGAGCCATTTGCGGGGCAGACTGCAAGCCCATCGAAACTTCCTGCTCCGGACTCATTCCTACCTGCTGACTTTCACCTGTTAAAGGATTTTCTTGCGTCTTACCGTAATAACTTATCAATGCAATAACCGCCATTACAAAACCCAAAATGAGTCTCATTTTCAAACCCGAAGAACCTCTCATGATACTAATATTTATTGATTACCGACCTTATAATAAGCCAAATCCTATGTAAATCTATAAAAAGATGCTAATACAGAAAAGACGAAAATATCGCATTTCCATTTCAAGCTGGGAATATAACACACAGATCAAATTAATTAAATACTGTAAGGCAATAATACTTTGAGCCAACTCATAATTTCTTTACATTTGATAAGCGAAATTTGTTACTAAATATAAAAGAATCTTTTACGAAAAATGACGGATAAAGAATTAAAACTTTCTGAACCTTTGTTAATTGATGATCCCTCAAGATTTGTCATTTTCCCTATTAAGCATAATGATATTTGGCAATTTTACAAAAATGCTGAAGCTTCATTTTGGACAGCAGAAGAGCTAGACTTATCTCAAGATTTAACAGACTGGGAAAACCTAAAGGATGGCGAAAGACATTTCATTTCCCATGTCTTAGCGTTCTTTGCCGCTTCTGATGGAATTGTAAATGAAAACCTTGCTGTTGATTTCATCTCTTCCGTTCAATATGCCGAAGCCAAATGCTTCTATGGATTTCAAATTGCCATTGAAAATATTCATGCCGAGGTCTACTCTCTATTAATCGACACTTACATTAAAGACGATATTCAGAAAGACAAACTTCTTAATGCCCTAGAACATATTCCTTGCGTAAAAAAGAAGGCAGATTGGGCTATGCGTTGGATAGACAATGGCAACTTTGTGGAAAGACTTATCGCATTTGCCGTAGTGGAAGGTATTTTCTTTTCGGGCTCCTTTTGCTCTATATTTTGGTTAAAGAAAAGAGGTCTTATGCCAGGTTTATCATTCTCTAATGAGCTTATATCAAGAGATGAAGGCATGCATAGAGATTTTGCTTGCTTGCTTTATACAGATCATATCAAGAACAAACTTCCTGAGGAAGATATATATTCTATTATTAAGGACGCAGTAGAAATAGAAAAAGAATTTGTAAGTGATGCTCTTCCAGTATCTCTTATAGGTATGAATTCTGTTTTAATGTGTCAATACATTGAATTTGTGGCAGATCACTTATTAGAGCAACTAAACCTAAAAAAGGTTTATAACGCCACCAATCCATTCGATTTTATGGAGTTAATATCATTACAAGGAAAAACAAACTTCTTTGAGAAACGCGTTGGGGAGTATCAAAAAGCAGGTGTAACATCTGACAAAGATTCCCAATCTTTCTCATTAGACGAAGACTTTTAATAACAGTTTATTTAAGGATCGAAAGAAAAGTGAGGTGGTTTTGCCACCTCTTTTTTTTGTCACAGATTCTACAAAAAAAAGGAGAGCCCCGTCAAAATTGACGAGGCTCTTTATATACACACGAAAGTCGGAATCAGAAATTAAGAACCGCACATCTCACAGCCTTCCGGATCATCTAAAGAACATTGCATTGCGGCATACTTTTGTTCTTCGGCAGACATTTCAACAAAAGAATTCGCAGCCTTAGCTAACTCTTCATTTTGAACTGCATACCCTTTATAATCCAAAGGTTTCTCTTCTATTTTCTCCGTACTAGCTTTAGTTTGCTCCATAGCCTGCTTATCTATTGTAAACTTAACGGCATCAACCGCTGATTTAGTACGTAGATAATACATTCCTGTTTTAAGACCGGCCTTCCATGCATAAAAGTGCATAGAAGTCAGTTTACCAAAATTAGGATCTTGCATGAATATATTCATCGATTGACTTTGACAGATATATGCTCCTCTGTCTGCTGCCATGTCAATAATAACCTTCTGCTTAATCTCCCACGAAGTTTTATATAGTTCTTTAAGTGCTTGAGGAATTTCTTCAATATGCTGTACTGAACCATTGGCTGCAATAAGCTTATTTTTCATTCCCTCATTCCATAAGTTAATTTTAACAAGGTCTCTTAGCAAGTGTTTGTTTACAATAGCAAACTCACCAGAAAGTACCCTTCTTGAATAAATATTAGAGGTATAAGGCTCAAAACACTCATTATTACCTAATATTTGACTCGTAGAGGCCGTTGGCATAGGAGCTAATAAAAGGGAGTTCCTAACACCATTCTTCACTACCTTCTCTCTAAGATCTTCCCAGTCCCATCTGTTAGACTCTGGCTTAACACCCCACATGTCAAACTGGAATATTCCTTGAGAAATAGGAGAACCCTCCCATGTTTGATAAGTACCTTCTTCTAATGCCAATTCCATTGAAGTTTCCATCGAAGCAAAGTAGATCGTTTCAAATATCTCTTTATTCAATAGCTGAGCTTCTGCAGAATCAAAAGGCATTCTTAATTGAATAAAAGTATCTGCCAAACCTTGAACACCGATACCAATAGGTCTATGTCTTTTATTACTATTTTCCGCCTCTATAACTGGATAATAGTTTACATCTATAATCTTATTAAGGTTACGCGTAACTACTTTAGTTATTTCATAAAGTTTTTGATGGTCAAACTTTACACCATTTCCAAAGTCGTCCATTTCCACATACTTTGGTAATGCAATAGACGCCAAGTTACAAACCGCCACCTCGTCTGGAGATGTATATTCTATAATTTCAGTACATAAGTTAGAAGACTTAATAGTACCAAGATTTTTCTGATTTGATTTTTTATTACAAGCATCCTTATACAGAATATAAGGCGTACCTGTTTCAATCTGAGATTCAAGAATCTTAAACCAAAGCTGTTGAGCTTTTACCTTTCTTCTCCCTTTCCCTTCAGACTCATACTTTTCATACAATTTCTCAAACTCCTCTCCATAAGTATCTGCCAAGCCTGGGCACTCATGTGGACAGAATAGAGACCACTCTGCATCCGCCTCTACTCGCTTCATAAATAAGTCAGAAATCCACATAGCGTAGAATAAGTCTCTCGCTCTCATTTCTTCCTTACCGTGATTCTTTCTCAAATCCAGAAAATCTTCTATATCTGCATGCCATGGTTCCATATAAATGGCAAATGACCCCTTACGTTTTCCACCCCCTTGGTCCACATATCTTGCCGTGTCGTTATAAACACGTAACATAGGAATCACGCCATTTGACGTTCCATTTGTTCCTTTAATATAAGTACCCTTCGCTCTAACATTATGGATAGAAAGTCCAATGCCCCCTGCCGACTGAGAAATTTTGGCACATTGCTTTAAGGTGTCATAAATTCCATCAATACTATCATCTTTCATGGTTAACAAGAAACATGAAGACAACTGAGGTTTTGGTGTTCCTGCATTAAATAGTGTTGGTGTAGCATGGGTAAACCATCTATCAGAAAGCAACTCGTAGGTTTCTAAAACCTTTTCAATCTGCTCTCCGTGAATACCTACAGCCACCCTCATCAGCATGTGCTGAGGACGCTCCACTATTTTCCCGTTTAACTTCAGTAAATATGATTTCTCTAAAGTTTTATAACCGAAATAATCATAACCATAATCACGGTCATAAATAATCGTAGAGTCTAATAATGCGGCATTCTTTTGAATGACCTTCCAAGTATCCTTCGCTATCAGTGAAGCGTTTTCTCCCGTTTTAGGATCCAAGTATTGATATAACATCTTCATGGTTCCTGAAAAAGATTTCAGAGTATTTTTATGAAGATTTGAAATAGCAATCCTTGCTGCTAGTTGAGCATAATCAGGGTGCTTTGTCGTCATTGATGCCGCCGTCTCGGCTGCTAGGCTATCCAGTTGTGAGGTAGATACGCCATCATAGATACCTGAAACAACCTTCATCGCAACTTCAACAGGTTGAACAAAGTTGGGGTCTAAACCGTAACACAATCTTTCGATACGTGCTGTTACTTTGTCAAATTTTACCGATTCGCGACGGCCGTCTCTTTTGATAACATACATATTACAAAAATAATTTTAGGGGTATTAAGAAAGATAATGAAGTTAAGAATTCGTTAAGAAACTGTTAACCTATCATTATCTGGATTACAAAATAAGCGAGAATAAGATGTAAAAAAAAGTCTCCATTTTGTTTGTTTTTTTTCCAATTGTCAAATTCTCCTAGCCTGATTTTATGTAGGCCTTTATTATCAAGCTTTTAAAAACTGAAGCAAATTAGAATAGTACTATTCTAAAGTTATCCACATTTTTTTTCTTGAAAATTCAGTCACTCAGACTCAAACCTATTATATAGGCCAATTGTCTAAATAACACGTTTTCTGTCCTTTACACTCTAAAACTAAAGATATTTTTTTAGAACTTTCAAGAATTTCTGAAAAACATTTAGAAAACCATCTAAATATTATGTGGATAAATATCAATCGTTGCATTCCATAAGGAAAAGGTTGCCTTTTTCAAATTTCACACTCACCAAACCGTCTTTTTCAGCTTCATTGCTGTTACCCAGACGAAAACCAATTTCTAAATTCTCTCCCTTTAACGGATACCGTAAATTTAAAGTTTCGATCTTCTCGGCTTTATGTAGTGGAATGAGAGAAATGGTTGTTCCAGCCTTATACCATTTCTCAAATTTGGCCGGTTTAGGCATAAGAGGAAATATTTTAGAGTAATCATCCAGCATAACTATTTTAATAGCTTCCTTATATTTTATAAGGTTAAAAAGGTTGGCTGCCGTATGATCCATTCTTCTTCCCGTGGCCCAAACAATATTAACCGCCGGAAAACCCCGTTCTATTAAAAACTCTATCCCTTTCTCCAAATCTGTTTTTTCTTGATCTGGCGTATGAATAACCTCGATAGGAAACTGGTCTTGTTTTATTTGCTCTATCGCAATGGCTCCTCTGTCAAAGTCCCCTAATAACACGTCAATTTTAATCCCTAATTCTATCACCCTATCAATAGCACCATCCAGCACTACCACAAATGGAGACCACTCTAAAAGCTCCTCTAAGAGTTCAAATTGACAAGATGCTCCATTAGCTATTAGAAGAGCTGGTTCTTGTTTATCTTTTACGATGTGATGTGACGACATGGACAGAAATTAATGGGATATATAAGGCTTTACAAATCTTGACTTAAAACAAAGAAAAATGCCCAAGTTTTTCAACCTGAGCATTCAAAATAACATTAAAATATGCTTACCTCAAATCCACTACCTCTACTCCAGGATACTTGGCAGTATTAAAAGTGAAATAACTATCTGCCAAAGCCACATTAGGTTTGAAATTAGCAATATCGAAAACAGTTTCTTTTCCAGAACCATCTGTAAGTTTCCAGTTTCTTATTTCCTTATTAGACTTACTTACCGCTATCTCCACCTTCTTTACGTTACCACCAGCTTTTAAAGGAACCAACTCCACCACTTCACAAGAAACCCCTCCTATCGTTTTCAAACCTTTATATGTATACTTATATCCCTTTTTATAAATGGAATAAATATTGGCTGGAGAGAATTGCGAATCTTCACTAGCATCAAACTCGGTTACATTAACCTCGTTGGTTTCTTTTACAAAAGAATAAATCTCAGAACCATTATTATAAATTTCCTGACCTGCCATATTGAGTTTAAATTTCACACCTTTAACAGCGATACTCCCACTCCTAACCTTCCCTTTCTTTCCACTGGAGCTTACCACGCCAAAAGTAAAGTCTGCCGTAAAGGTCTTCATAGCCTTATACTTGGTACTCATAGCGTCTAAAATTGCCCCAGCTTTAGCGTCTTGAGCATTAGCTCCAAAAGACATCAAAGCAAGACAAATCAATAATAATTGTATTTTTTTCATTCTATATTCTTTATAAAATGGATCATTCATCCATTCCTTATTTAGCTCTTGTAAAATTGGACGCAAAATTAACAGAAAAGTTTAAGACCCATTTGTTAACAAGGTCTTAATGTCACTTCTCTCTCTTAAGACCCTTCAATACTTCTTCTAAATGCGTCATATCCTTTATTAACACTTCACGAGCCTTGCTACCTTCAAATGGCCCCACTATACCAGCCCCTTCCAATTGGTCTATAATTCTACCGGCTCTGTTATAGCCCAATTTCATCTTTCTTTGAATTAAAGAAGTACTTCCTTGCTGAAAGGTCACCAAAACTCTGGCTGCATCATCAAACATGACATCTAGCTGGGTAGGATCGAAGTCTAGAATATCCGGTTCATCATCACCATAGTATTCTGGCAAAAGATACGCAGATTCGTAGCCTCGCTGCTCACCTATATAATCACATATCGCCTCCACTTCCGCTGTATCTACAAAAGGACACTGCAATCTTACCATATCTGAGCCCATGGATAATAGCATATCCCCGTTACCTACCAGTTGTTCCGCACCTCCAGTATCTAAAATAGTACGTGAATCTACCTTAGCCGTAACTTTAAACGAAATTCTAGCTGGAAAGTTGGCTTTTATCAAACCTGTAATCACATTGACCGAAGGCCGCTGAGTAGCCACAATTAAATGGATCCCAATGGCTCGAGCCAACTGAGCCAAACGAGCGATCGGCTGCTCTACTTCTTTACCCGCCGTCATCATCAAATCGGCCAACTCATCTATCACCAATACGATGTAGGGCAAATACCTGTTACCCTTTTCTGGGTTCAATTTCCTTTTGGTAAACTTGGCGTTATACTCTCTAATGTTTCTTACCCCAGCATCCTTTAAGAGATTATATCTGTTATCCATCTCTATACATAGAGAATTCAGGGTATAAATCACTTTTTTGGTGTCTGTAATTATGGCATCTTCTGTATTTGGAAGTGTAGCCAAAAAATGCCTTTCAATTTTATTGAAAAGAGAAAGCTCCACTTTTTTAGGATCTACCATCACAAACTTCACTTCTGACGGATGTTTCTTGTATAATAAGGAAGCCAAAATAACATTGATACCTACAGACTTACCCTGACCTGTGGCTCCTGCCATCATAAGGTGAGGCATTTTTGCCAAATCTGAAATAAAAATCTCATTGGCAATGGTCTTACCTAAAACTATAGGCAACTCATATTTACAGTTTTGAAACTTCTCGCCACCAAAAACAGACTTGACAGAAACCATCTCTCGGTTCTTGTTTGGCACTTCTATACCAATAGTACCTTTCCCTGGCATAGGGGCTATAATTCTAATTCCTAAAGCAGCTAAGTTTAAGGCAATGTCATCTTCAAGGTTCTTAATCTTAGAAATTCTTACACCCGCTTCGGGAACAATTTCATAAAGCGTTACCGTAGGACCAATGGTGGCTTTTATAGAAGATATTCCGATGGAGAAATTCTTCATGGTCTCCACAATGTTGATCTTATTGGCTTCCAGCTCTTCTTGAGAAACCTTTCCGCCATTCATGCCACTGTGGTCTGCCAGTAGATTAATAGGTGGATACATATAAGAAGACAAATCTAACTTAGGGTCATATGGCCCAAATGCTTCCAAATCCTTATTACTATCGTCGTCTTCCAGTAAAAAACTCGTGTCTGCCACGGCAACTTCAAGAGCCAGGTCTTCATCCTTCTTTTTCACTTCTGGCTTCTCCTCTTTTTGAAAGTTTTCAACACTAAACGCTATTCCGCCATCAAAAGGTTTTTCAGCTATGGTTACAGATTCAACGGGACTTATCACCTCAGTGGGTACTTCTACCTGAGGCTGTACTGAAGGTTTTACACCTTCATTTTCATTCTTCTCTTCCCTAGGCTCACTTTTATAGAAGTAGTCATCTATTTGTGTAAGACCATGGAAGAAAACCAACCATAAAAACAAAACTAGAATGATTAAAAGAATGCTCCCCCAGCCTAAAACATGATTAAGAGATTCATTTAACTGATATCCTATGCCCCCACTAACTTTTCCACCTTCTAAACCAAACTGGAAAACAAAATACCCCAGAAAAATAGAACAGAATAAAACATAAAAGACACTGCCTTTGGCAAATCTATTAATGTTAACGTTAAATAAATCTTGTTGAAATATTAGCCTAAAAGCAGATAAGAATACGATGGGTATTAAACCAAATGCCGCAAGCCCGAACCACTTAAAAATAAAATAGTGCGAGACAAAAGCTCCAACAACGCCGAGCGAGTTCTCTGCCTTCTTATTACTATTTTCTATAGCAGCTCTAAAATTCTTTTGGACAAGATCTTGATCTGCCTCACCTGTGAATAGATAAGATACAAAGGAAATAAGCATTAAAAGAGTGATAACCAGAAATAACACTCCGAAGATTAATTCTATCTGAGCAGAAGTAAGCCCTATGGAGTTACTCTCATTAGTAACCGGTTTTCTTTCCCTATTACTTGGGGCCGATTTTTTCTTTCGGAACGTTTTAGCCATTATATTTTTTTAGAAAAGCAATTAATAAACAAAGCTAATAAAAAATGCTCGGATGAAGTATAAAGAATCAAGAGAAAGCCTTTGAGCTTTTTGCTCACAAAAGGTGATTAAGGGGTAGCAAGTCGAAATTCGTATTGTAAAAGCAATTAATGATAAATCGGCTACAATATATTTCATACTCGGCTTAAAATGTAATACTTAAACACTTATCTTTGAATATTATAAATCCGAAAAAATGAAACAACTAATACCAGTTAGTATCGAATCGATTACTCCAGACGGTGAAGGTTAATCTTCCAAAATCCGTCACCTACTTATTTCAAACAACTACCCCATGCTAAAAAAAACAACCCTACTTACTCCTTTTCATTCAACCAATTTTTGCCCAAAATGCATTTAACATCCAAACAGGATATGCAGTCAACACAAGTGGAGGAGCCAAAGGATATAACTTGGGCTTTGGTTTTAAAAAAAGTCTATAAAAGAATATCGCAATAGAGTTTTCACTTAGAAATATATCCACAAGCAAAGAGTTTGACAATGAATATGAAACAGATTTTGGTTCCGGAGTTTACGCTAAAGCTCCTTTCCGAATAGGTTCAAATTCTTTGCAATTAGAAGTTCTACCTAAACTGTACTTGGTTAACAAGAAAATAAAGGTGGCCGTACTATTTGGAGGGACTTTGGTTCAAGAAACAAGTCTTTCACCCGAAACGTATAGAGTTGACTTCCCAATACCCAATTTAAGCCCCTACCCAATTTCAATTTATATGATTGATTATACTGAGAAACTGCACAAAACCAGTTTTGGTTATTCCGCCCAAATTGAATTAGGCTTAGCATTAAGTAAAAAGTCTGTTTTATCAATGCGGCTTGGGGCTCAAGAAAGCAATGGCAATCTCGTTTGGTTATTCCCTCTTACTTATAGGTTTTCCCTTTGATGGTAGTATTGATAAGAAAAACCCTCATTGGAAAACAATTATTTTCAATAAAAAAATCATTTTGTCAAGAGCCAAACTAACCTAACCCTTCACCACCTGCCTAATCCTAACCAGTTGGTCCAACAAAGCTTCTAAATTATCAAGGTGCAACATGTTTGCCCCATCTGACTTTGCGTTAGCTGGGTCTGGGTGGGTTTCTATAAAGAGTCCGTCTGCTCCTACTGCAATGGCAGCCTTGGCAATGGTGCCTATCAATTCTGGATTTCCTCCTGTAACACCAGATGTTTGATTTGGTCTTTGGAGCGAATGCGTACAATCCATTATTACGGGAACATCAAACTTTTTCATATCGACAATATTTCTATAGTCGACCACCAAGTCTGAGTAACCAAAAGAATTTCCTCGTTCGGTAAGCATCACATTGGCATCAGGATTTTCTTGTAAAACTTTTTCTACCGCAAAACCCATGGATCCACCAGACATAAATTGACCTTTTTTTATGTTTACAGCCTTCCCACTCTTGGCCGCGGCGGCCAAAAGTTCAGTTTGTCTACATAAAAATGCAGGAATTTGTAAAACATCTACATAAGCCGCAGCTAATTCTGCCTCATGCGTTTCATGAATATCTGTGACCGTAGGAACATTAAAAGTTTTACCAATTTCTTCTAAAACTTTCAAAGCCTTCTCATCCCCGATTCCAGTAAAGGAATCCGCTTTAGTTCTATTTGCCTTTCTATAACTCCCTTTAAATATGAGAGGTATGTCCAATTTGTCTGTAATTTTAACAATCTTTTCTGCTATCGAAAGAGCCAAGTCTCTACCTTCAATGGCACATGGCCCTGCCAATAAAAAGAAATTGTCTGAGTTATATTTTTTTGCAAAAAAGCTTTTCATCTTGTTTTTATACCCTATTTTAGTTGAAGATTACAAATGTCATCATTGTTAAGGGAATCAAAAAACCAATAGGTATTTTGTTGGTTTCAGAAAAATAAATTTTCTTTGCAGTGATTTAAACCAAAAACATTTTCATAATGTCAGATATCGCATCGAAAGTAACGAAAATTATTGTTGAAAAGCTGGGTGTTGAAGAGTCAGAAGTGACGACCGAAGCCTCTTTCACAAACGATTTAGGAGCAGATTCACTGGATACAGTTGAGCTAATCATGGAGTTTGAGAAAGAATTCAACGTATCTATTCCAGACGATCAAGCAGAAAATATCCAAACAGTAGGTCAGGCTATTTCTTATTTAGAAGATAACACTAAGTAATTTTCTTTATACATTTTAGAGGTTCAATATCCAGTTTATCCTAAATTGGATATTGAACTTTTCCATTTATAACAAGACCCATATGGAATTTAAACGAGTAGTAGTAACAGGTTTAGGGGCTTTAACGCCTATCGGAAATGACGTAGAATCCTTCTGGGAAGGATTGAAAAATGGTGTTAGCGGGGCTAATCCCATCACAAGATTTGACGCCACCAACTACAAAACAACTTTTGCCTGTGAATTAAAGGGTTTTGAAGTCACCGACTTCATCCCTAGACAAGAGGCTCGTAAAATGGACTTGTTTACCCAATTTGGGGTAGTAGCTGCAGAACAAGCTGTAAAAGATGCAAATTTTGACTTAGACAAAGTCAACAAAAATAAAATAGGTGTAATCTGGGGTTCTGGTATTGGAGGATTAAAGACTTTTGAAGAGGAAGTTTTGAATCTTGCTGAAAATAATATGGAACCGAAGTTTAATCCTTTCTTCATTCCAAAGATGATTGCTGATTCTGCTTCTGGGCAGATCTCCATGAAATTTGGATTTAGAGGGCCAAACTTCGTTACCGTTTCGGCCTGTGCATCTACCAATAACGCCATCATTGACGCTTTTAATTATATCAGACTTGGAAGAATGATAGCCTGTGTAACGGGTGGTTCTGAAGCTGCTGTAACAAGAGCGGGAATAGGTGGATTTAACGCCTTAAGAGCACTATCTACAAGAAACGACGATTACAAGACAGCATCCAGACCTTACGATGCAGACCGAGATGGTTTTGTACTAGGTGAAGGTGCTGCCAGCATAATATTAGAAGAATATGAGCATGCTAAAGCCAGAGGTGCAAATATTTACTGTGAACTAGTAGGTGGTGGAATGTCGTCAGACGCTTATCACATTACAGCACCGCATCCAGAAGGCTTAGGAGCATTTCTTTCTATGGAAGACGCTCTGAATGACGCCAACATGGTTCCGGAAGACATTGATTATATCAATACCCATGGTACATCTACAGGTCTAGGTGATCCACAAGAAATTACGGCCATAGAAAACTTATTTAAAGACCATGCTTATAAAGTGAGCATAAGTTCAACGAAGTCTATGACTGGTCATTTATTGGGTGGTGCAGGTGCGGTAGAATCGGTGGCAGCTATTTTAGCTATCAAACATCAAATGGTACCTCCTACCATTAACCTGAACAACGTAGACGAAAAAATTGATTCTCGTATAGACTTAACGCCAAACGTAGCTAAAGCGAGAAAAATTGACACCGTACTATCAAACTGCTTCGGTTTTGGTGGACATAACGCAACGCTTATATTTAAAAAATATAATGGTTAAATTGCGACGCAATCAGCTCTATAGATAACCAATAGGGCTTTTCAACTTAATGGCAGTAACAGAGACAATATTAGATTATTTTAAGACGGACGTTAAAGTCAAAGAGTTCAGAAAGGCTGTTGAACGTATT
>NZ_JBSRVI010000028.1:0-7938 GCF_055134445.1 Arcticibacterium sp. | reverse complement strand
TTTCAATGCGAAAATCAAAGCTTTTAGATCTAGGTTTAGAGGTGTCAGGAGTATTGAATTCTTCCTTTTTAGACTATGTCAAATTTATGCTTAAAGAACTCATCCCCCAGATTTTGCTCTTGACCCGAATTCAATAAGTAGCACTTCTAAATTGAGCTCTGAAATTTTCACTCCTTATCAATTGAAATATTTTTTTTTAATCTCCAATTCAATAAGAGTTGGATTGAGCACAAAAAAAGACTTTTGGCTTTTAAGTTTTTTGCATGGTCTGATTACAAATCACTTTTGAGTGAGTGTTAGTGTGCTATGATTGTCGGAAGAGAATTAGGGTAGGATTTAATCTTTTAACTTTGATTTTACTTCAGGAAAGTTGTAAAAGGAAACTTCTTCAGGTTTAAAAAGTTGTAAATAAGTGACTTGAAGTGGCACATAAAAAAAAGGACTGGAACAAATTGCTCCAGCCTTTCCCGCTACTAAATCCACACAACTTTTATTTTAAATGTTTTTATTTCCTGACTATCTCTTTTTGATGTCCAAAGGTAGATTTTCTCATTATAGAACGCAAATAAATCTGAACTATTTTTATTGAGTGTAGAATTACAGAAGAAACGATAACTCTTCTGCATCATATTCCCATTACCTCTACTATATATACGGAACAAATGAATCAAGAGTTTGCTCGGCTTTTGTATTTTTTTGCATGATGTCTAACTACCCTCCAAATCCTCTTTGTTATTAAGCAAGTGTCATTTATTCATAAATGAATTGAAATATTCTAAGTTCAGTGATTTAATTGCCATGTAATTAGCTGTTTAAATTGTTAACAGCTAAGTAACCTATCCTTAACATTAAGTTAATCTTGGGGTCATAGCTTTGTGGCAAAATTCAGAGGAAAGGAATTTCTTATGAAAAACTAATGAATCATAAATACTATTAAGCACGTCTGTTTTGATTTCGGACGGGAGTCAAGTTTAAAAAAGTGAAAGAATATTTAAAAACTCCAAATTTCCCAAACAAATGAAATTTTCAAAAATGATTTTTGCCGTTTTAGCGGTATCTGTATTTCTTTTTTCGTCTTGTGACGACAACTCTGATGAGTGCAAGACTGTTTGTAGTGAAGGTTCTGTTTTAACGGCAGATTGTGATTGCGTAGCTGTTGATGTAAACCCTTGTGCTGATGTAACGTGTCCAACGGGTTTTGTATGTTCAGATGGAAATTGCATTCAGGTGAATGTTCCTGTTACCGAAGTAACTAAAGCGGGTTTACTTATTGCCGACGAAACTTGGACTGCTGATAAGGTATATATCTTACAAGGTAAAGTAGTAGTTTCTGAAGGTGTTACTTTAACTATCAAGCCGGGTACCATTATCAAAGGTGCCAAAGGAACAGGGTCGTTGGCTTCTGCTCTTATTGTAGCCAGAGGCGGGAAAGTAATGGCGGAAGGTACGGCTGATGCTCCTATTGTAATGACTTCAATCGAAGATAACATTGCAATCGGTCAGAAATTCGGTACTAATCTTACTGAAGAAGATAATTCTCTTTGGGGTGGACTTATTGTTTTAGGTAAAGCTCCTATATCTGCGGGTTCTGGTGCGGAAGCTCAAATTGAAGGAATTCCTGCTGATGATTCTTATGGTGCTTATGGTGGAAGTGCTGCTGCCGATAACTCTGGTGTTATTAAGTATGTATCTGTACGTCATGGTGGTGCTCTGATTGGTGACGGTAACGAAATCAACGGTATCACTTTAGGTGGGGTTGGTTCAGGAACCGTTATTGAATATGTAGAGGTTGTAGGAAACCTTGATGACGGTATCGAATTTTTCGGTGGCTCTGTAAACTTAAGTTATGGTTTAGTTTGGGGTCAAGGAGATGACGGTTATGATATTGACCAGTCTTACTCAGGAACTATAGATGGTTCTATTTATATAGCTGGTTCTGATAGTGACCACGCTCTTGAAATTGATGGTCCAGAAAACGCTATTAATGCTGGCGGATTATTCACCGTAAAGAATAGCTCATTCAAAGGTAAAACTGGCGAATATGCGGACTGGAGATCAAATGCTCAAGGTACTTTGATGAATAACTACTTCTTCAATTTTGGAGCTGCTGAAGATATGGAATTAGATGACAACGCTGATGTTCAGGCTAACTATGTTGCTGGTAAAATTGTAATTGCTGGTAACGAGTTCAAATTGCCTGCAGCTGTTACGGCATTGTCTGCCATTTTTAAAGATACTTTTAAAACAGGAAATGATGCAGCTTTCAAAGCTGACATGACTGCTAAAAATAAAGCTGTAACTACAAGAACTGTAGGTGCAGACCCAGCGAAGTTCTCATGGACTTATGCTGCTTCTAAAGGTGCTTTAGAAGGATTCTAAGAAAGATTCCAGGTGGGGTTATTTATAACCTCACCTTCTCTTTATAAAAATTACCAATATATAAAAATCAATGAAAAAAACTTTTACACTAATTACGCTCTTTACGAGCATGATTTTATCGGCCTCTGTTTATGGTCAAACAGGGGTAATCAGGGGTACTGTTATAGATAATACCAATGGAGAAACACTTCCTTTCTCTACTATTTATGTTAAAGAGGCTGCTAAAGGAGCCAATACCGATTTAGATGGAATGTATTCTATTTCATTAATACCAGGTACTTACACGTTAAATTTTTCTTTTGTAGGTTATACGGCTACTACCATCCAAGAAGTTATCGTAAAGGATGGTGAAACTACACTTTTAGATGTAAGAATGGGTAATGATGCTACCGTTCTACAAGAAGTTGTGGTTAAAGCTACAATTGTTAGAAACAGTGAATCTGCTTTATTAACCATGCAGCGGAAATCGCCAAACTTAATGGATGGTATTTCTAGCCAAAGTTTTAAAAGGATAGGAGACAGTGATGCAGGTGGAGCTATTAAAAGAGTAACTGGTGTTTCTGTAGAAGGTGGAAAATATGTTTTTGTAAGAGGTTTAGGAGACCGTTACACTAAGACAATGCTAAATGGTTTGGATATCCCTGGTTTAGATCCAGATAGAAATACTATCCAGATGGATTTATTCCCCACCAATATTATTGACAATATGGTGGTGATTAAAACAGCCACGCCAAACGTTTCAGGTGATTTTACAGGAGGGATTGTAGATATTACCACTAAGGACTTTCCATTAGAGCGTTCTTTTAGTATTTCCGTAGGTGGTTCGTATAATCCATCTATGCATTTCAATAAAAACTATATTCAAGGAGCTAAGAGTTCTACAGATTTCTTAGGTTTTGATGATGGCATGAGGGCTTTGCCAGTGGATTCAAGACAAAATATTCCTTCCGTTGCTCAAAGAGACGCTTCACTTACTACACTAACTAAGAGGTTTCAGCCAGAATTAGGTGTAACTAAGGCTACATCGCCAATGGATTTCAGTGCTTCTATTGCCACTGGTGATCAAATTAACTTTGATAAATTCACAATAGGTTATAACCTAGCCGCCAACTATAAAAATACAACCGAATTTTATGAGCACGCAGAGTACAATGCTTATATAAAGGGTTTTGACCCTTCAAAGGATTATGAGTTTGAATTGAACCAATCCCAAAAGGGAAGCTTGGCAAACAATAATGTAATGGCCAGTGGATTAGCTGGTTTAGCGGTTAAGTTTGACAAACATAAAATAGGTTTGAACGTTTTAAGAATTCAAAACGGAGAGAGTAAAGCAGGTTTATTTAAACAAGAAACTTTCATTTTTAACTCGTCTACTTTGTTTCAAGATAATATAGAGTACTCTGAAAGGTCAATAGCAAATTATAATATTAAAGGTGAGCACAGTTTAGGTGAGCAAGATAAGTTTAGAATTGACTGGAGTTTTGCTCCTACAGTGAGTAGTATAGAGGACAAAGATGTTAGAGTAACGCCTTTTAGATTTGATGAAGGTGTGTATTCTATACAGCCATCAGAAGGAGCTCAGCCAAAAAGACTATTTAGGAATTTGCAAGAGGTAGATTATAGTGGAAAAATTGATTTCACCTATAATTTCGTCACCAACAGAGGTGACGCAAAACTTCGTTTTGGTGCCGGAAATGTAATCAAAAACAGAGATTACGAAATATTCCAGTACGTTTTTAATATCAGAAACCAAAGTAGTTTGAATATAAACGGGGACGCCAACAAATTACTTCTTCCTGAGAATATCTGGACTAAAGAATCTAATGCGGGCGTTTATGTAGTTGGAAACTTTGAACCTGCTAATACCTATGCTGCCAAGCAAACGATATCATCAGTTTATTTAATGAATGAGCTGAGTTTAACAGATAAGTTAAAAGCTATTTACGGATTAAGAGTAGAGAAATTTGACCACTACTATACAGGTCAAACAAACTTAGGAGATGTGATTTTGGATAATGAGAAAATCAATGAGTCTTTAGACTTTCTTCCTTCCGCAAACTTAGTTTATGCTCTTAAGGAAAAAACGAATTTGAGATTTGCGATAGCTAGAACACTGGCAAGACCATCTTTTAAAGAAGCGTCAATCTCTCAGATTTATGATGCAATTTCAGATAGAACGTACATAGGAAACACGGAGCTTAAAGGAACAAAAATCATGAACTACGACTTAAGATTAGAGAAGTTTATGGAAGGCGGTCAAATAGTTTCTATAAGTGGTTTCTTTAAAACATTTAGAAACCCGATAGAGGTAGTTGCTTATAGCCAGGCTTCTCCTAATGATGTACAGCCAAGAAACGTTGGTTCTGCTTTAGTCGTAGGGGGGGAGCTTGAATTTCGTAAGAATTTAGGTCTTATGGTGGGTAACGAGAAACCGTTAAGCCTAGGTACTAACTTCACTTATGTTTATTCTAAAGTGGATATGAACCAAAATGAGTATGAGTCTAGAGTGGAGAATGCCAGAATAGACGAAACCATTAATCAGTCAAGACAATTGCAAGGTCAGTCTCCTTTTATTATCAATGCATTTGCTACTTATCTGCACCAAGAGCGTGGATTAGAGGCGAACATTAGTTATAACGTTCAGGGTAAGAGACTTTCTGTAGTGGGTATAGGAAGAAACCCAGATATATTCGAAATGCCATTTAACTCTATGAATTTCAAAGCTACAAAACGCTTTGGTAAAACTCAGAGAGGTTCTGTAAGTGTGAATGCTAGTAATCTTTTAGATGCCAAGCGTCAAAGGTTATATGAGGGGTTCAATGCTAAATCTCAAGTTTATGACCAATTTAAACCAGGTTCATCCTTTGGAGTTAGTGTGGGATACACGCTTTAGAATAAAGTTTTTTTAAACTTGATTCATATTGGTAATTACAAAAGAGCCCGGATTTTCTGGGCTTTTTTGTTTCTTAATATTGAGGTAATAATTAGGTAACTTTGGCATGGTAAATTTGAGATATCTAAAATGAGACAATGAAAGATATCATAAATCAATGCCGTTCTTTTGTGGAACTTAACTGGCCAATATTAAGCTTCGTATTATTTTTAGTTTGGTATTATAGTCTTCCTATGCCGTCCTAATCAGAAAGGCCAGGAGGTCTTTATGGCAAGTAAGATAAAGAGTGTTAGGAGAATGGCGGGCATTCCAATAATGTCTTGGGGCAGAATACCAAGCGTTTCGAAGTCGTGAACATGTTATTTACTGAACCTTTCTAGAAACTGTTTAACCCGCTTTATTCATTAGAAAGACTCCCGATTTTATCGGGACCGTAGCAAGCTGAGGGTAACATAAATCAGTTCGTAAACTCATTTAAACTCAATCGCCAGAACCCTGTCGCATTAGCTCAGGGTAAACCGCTATGCTAATCTCGTTTAAATGTCTGATTTATTCCACTTTAAAACTCATTACGATTCTCCAATGCATAAGCCGGGTTTAAGCTACTTCTGCGGTGCCAATGAAATGCTTACTGCTGTAGAAGGCTATATTCGAAATGGTCTAGTTCTGCTAATAATTTGGATTTACCATGCTGCAGCCAGTCTTTAAATGGAACCATGGGACTCTCAAAGGTTTCGGTAAATGCTAAGAATAAATCCAAATCGAAAGTTTCTTGACTTATCCCTGCTCCAAAACGCGTAGCGTCTAAGGCATTACAGGCCTGTTCGAAGTGATTTGGGACAGGAACCATCATTATGGGTTTACCGTAATATATAGCTTCGCAAACGGACTCAAATCCAGCCGTGGTGATAAGACCTTTGGCATTTGCCATTAAGCGAAGAAACTTTTTGGCGTCCAGCTTATGTATAAATAGGTTTTTATGTCTTTGGGTAACTTCCTGTTCTTGGTCGCATTTAAGAAAACAATGAACCTCAACATTTGTATTTTTAATATGCCAATCTTCCAACTGACTGAGTAGTCCAGAATTGGTCATATAAGCCACGTAGTAGGGAAGTGTGGATGTAGACTCAGATAAAACGGAATCTCTGATTAGAGGAGGTATACT
Organism: Arcticibacterium sp.; assembly: GCF_055134445.1. Lineage (NCBI taxonomy): Bacteria > Pseudomonadati > Bacteroidota > Cytophagia > Cytophagales > Leadbetterellaceae > Arcticibacterium > Arcticibacterium sp. Next base: position 1,501 of record NZ_JBSRVI010000028.1, on the reverse strand, counting down.
GATGATATTCTTATTGTTCTGATAAGGACTGAACGAGAGAGCAAGCATCTTTTTAGATCTTAGTGCGGTTATTCTACTATTCAGATTTACCAGAATTCTGTCTAACCATTTTTTCTCAGGAAATACAAACGCTTTATGAAGCAGTAGGTATTGATGTCCTACACATATCATGGGAGGAGCAGTGAATGGGAATCTGATTTGAAAAATTCCAGCTAGAAAATCATAGAAATTAATAATAAGGTCTGGCTGATAGTGCTCCATCCAGAGCTTCATTTGATTAAGACTTTTATTATGTTCAGGTAGTTTTTTGAAGTTTTGGATTATGGTTTGTTTTAGGCTTAAACCTTTACCACTTTGATTGTAAATAAGGTTAGGACTATGGAAATAGTGAACGTCCGTATTTATTTCTGTTTCAATGAAAGAACTGAAGTTATCTTTCTTAATCATTCCAACGAAACAGGCTGCCACTTCATGATTGGAACCTTGAAGTTGTTGGAAAAGACTTACCGCCTGCGTTAAATGACCTCTTCCTTCTCCTTGAACGATGAATGCTATTTTCATTTTAATTCAAAGATGTGTCCGTAAGACTCCTCAAAATCTTTGTCAATCTCTTCCAGATCCATATCTAAATCAATGTCTTTTTCATCAAATGAATCTGGTTGCGAAGAAAGATGAGATGCGTCGTAAACGATTTCCCAGTTTCCGGCAAAATCCTCTACTAAAGCAGATTTGTTCTCCACCCAGTCTCCAGAGTTCATATAGAGAATGTTATCAATGTTTTTTATGGCAGGTTGATGAATATGGCCACATATAATGCCATTACAGTTCTTTGATTTAGCCATTTCTGAAAGTTGTTCTTCGAAATCCGATATATAGTTTACAGCCATTTTAATTGAGTTTTTTACTTTTTGTGATAGAGAATAATAAGGGAGCCCTTTCATGACGCGGTATTGATTATACTTTTTATTCAACCAGAGTAAAAATGTATAACCCAAGTCTCCTATGTGAGCGAGCCATTTAGCCTTTTTAGTGACCAAGTCAAACACGTCTCCATGAGTAATAAAGAATTTATTATCGCCAGACTTAAGAACCAGTTCTTTTACAATTTTAAAGTTAGAACCCACAGTGAAGGGTAGGAATTGGTCTAGGAAATCGTCATGATTACCCCTTACATAGCAAACCTGGGTATCGTTTTTCTCAATGGTTTTGAGTACGGCACGTATAAATGCGGTATGTTTTTTCTTCCAAGCCCCGTATTTTTTTAGTTGCCATCCATCAATGATATCTCCATTTAGAATAAGCCTTTCACACGAATAATCTCGGATAAATTTAGTGACCTCTACTGCTTTACTACCAGCTGTTCCCAGATGGACATCAGAAAGCACTATGGTTCGGTAGTCGTATTTCTTTTGCATGATGCAAGTTGCCTACCAAATGTTAATTGAATTTTACGGAAAAGCTATGTTTGTGTTAATTATGGTCTGTTTATACGAATGAGGAT
>NZ_JBSRVI010000027.1:0-94752 GCF_055134445.1 Arcticibacterium sp. | reverse complement strand
TTTTGTTAATGTTCAGCTTTCTATAGATGTTTTTTCGGTGTGCTTCTATGGTATGGAAACTTAAATCAAGCTGCTCCGCTATGGTCTTGGTGGAGCTCCCGTAGCTAATTAAGGTGATGACTTCCATTTCTCGTTTACTGAGATTATACTTTTTTTCTAAGCTTGAAGTGTTTTTTTTGTTTGGGTAACTAAAATCTCCAGTATCAAAGAACTGACTTCCATTTTGAATGATTTTTATAGCTGCCAAGAGTAGTTCTAATGGAGAGGATTTAAGAATAAACCCTGATGCACCATTCTTTTTTGCGAAGTCCAAGTAAACGGGCTCATTGCTGTTTGCCAGCATAATGATTTTTACTAGCGGAAGGTTCTTATGAATTTTATGAAGCAGATCCCAGATATTTTGACCCATACCATTGGCGTCCATAAGTATAAGCTGTGGACTTGAATTAGATAAAATATTATCAAAGTTTGGGTTTGATATGGAGATGCCCTCAGCAGTAAATATTTTTTGAGATTCAAGTAGACTTTTGAGGGCTTCGGTGTACAATAACTGATTACTTAAAACCAGTATTTTAGTGGTTATTAATGATGTCATTTTAGTTTTCTTTTTGGCTTACATGGAGAGGTATACTTACATTTCATATACAAGAAACTTATATTCGTACTCATAGTCAAATATTTTAAGTCATATTTATTATTCGGTAAGTACAAAAAATGGCTTCCAACTCACGCTTGCCCTAAAGCAGTGGAAATTTGGGCTAATATTAGCTTTAATCAGGTATATAATACCTGATTAAAGGAACTGATTTACCTTTTAGATGGAATTGATTCAGCTTGGTGTTTACAGCAATTTTGTTGTTCAACTTTTGCCATGAAACCCTGTGAATATGAATTACTATTTAAAACGCAATAATCCTGTAGAAATTGAAAAGATAATGCTTCTACAAGCATTGGAAAACTACACACTTTTTCATCTAAACGACGGTCGTAAAATCATCTCATCTCTGACTTTAAAGAGGCACGAAGAGAAGCTTGAATTAAAGTCCTTTATCAGAGTAAATAGATCAACGATGGTTAATAAGGACTTCATCAAACAAGTCTTGCTTAAAGATCATACCAATTTCATCCGCTTGAAAAATGGAAAGGAAATCAAGGTTTCCAGGAGGAGGCAAAACATGCTCAGTCAAATTGCCTCCTAGAACACATATCTATACTTCTTTCAAAATTTAGCATTCTTCCAACCCCAAATTATAAAAATATGAATTCAACAATTACCTTGTCTCATTTTATTGAGGCTTTAAAGTTTAAAGTCTTGGAAAAATACGCTTCCGCTTTCTATGGTGTTACCTGCCTTTTAATAGGTGCACTTATCGTTACACCTAATGCAGTAAAAGCCCAAGTGCCATTGGTTGGTTGGGACGTTAGTGCTGTTGTAGATTATGGAACGAGCCCTTTCGCACCAAATGTTTTGAATTCCAATATTGAAAATGTAATGGGGCTTTCCAGAGGTGCGGGTGTAAATGCAGGTTCTGGTGGTGAGCCAGGTGGCTGGGGAGGCACCAATTGGCAAACGACCGCTGCCGGTGCCATTACAAATCAAAGCGTCATTAACTTTAGCTTTAAACCTAAAGATGGTTTTGCTGTTTCACTTCTAGGTCTAGATCCATTTTCTTATCGTAGAACTTTGACTGGACCGCAAGAAGGCAAACTGGAGTATACTATAAATGGTGGAACTACCTTTTCGGGTATTTCTCAAGGGCCATTTTACTTTGGGAGCACTGCTCCAGGTGGTGCAGCTGTATCTCCGGTTAGAACACTGATGGGCGATTTAGATTTACAGCAAACTAAGAAGGAGATAGGATTTAGGCTCATTCCTTATAATGCTACGGATACAGATGGTTCTTTTTATATCTATAATGCCGTAAGCGGTGCAGATTTTTCTATTAATGGAAGGGTTTTAGGTACTACAGAAACAACTTTAGCACTCGATGCTTGTTTAGACTTTGCTGGAACTGCTCAAAGCTTTGATCTTAAAGGGGATGGACTTACGGCCACTAACATTACCATTACTGCTCCAACTTCTTTTGAGGTATCTTCAGACGGAAATACTTATGCTGCCAGTCTTTCATTGACACCTTCTGGAGGAAGTGTGTCTCAAACCTATTATGTGAGATTAAAAAATGGTTTGATTGCTGGAAGTTATAATGGAAAAGTAACGGTAACTGGTGGAGGGTTTACTTCAGGTGCAGGTCTAGGGGTAGATCTAAGTGGTACTGTTCATGCTTTACCTACAGCCTTAGTTAGCAGCATTGATCCTATTTGTGTAGGAGATGTTATGCCAACAATTTCTATAGCCTTAACAGGAAATGCACCATTTGATCTGACTTATACCAATGGTACTACTTCATCAGGGCCAACTAGCGTTTCTACCAGTCCCTTTGAAGTTCAAAGTGTTGCAGACGGTGAAGTTTTTACCGCCACAGCTCTTACTGATGCTAAAGGATGTGTGGCTTTGGCAGGTCAACTCACAGGAAGTGCCACGGTAGTGGTTAATGCCTTACCAGAAGTTTCAGTGGTGGCAAGTAATGGTTCCACGTCTGGTTTGGCAGGGGTTTATAATGGCGGAGAAGATATTAGTTTAACGGCTACTATAAATGTAGGTGCTGGTGATTACAGTTGGGCAGGCCCGGATGGTTTTACGGCAGGTAATAATAGCATGCAAACCATTACGGGAGCAAGCTCTAGTAAGGCAGGCATATACACCGTTACCGTTACTAACGGCAATGAATGTAAGGGGACGGCCACAGTAAATGTAGTGGTCTATGATAATAATCTTTATGTGGATGACGCTGGTGATGACAATAATACAGGAGATGAAACACATCCGTTAGCTACCATTCAGAAGGCTGTTGATGTCTCAGTTTCTGGAGGAATTATTCATGTGGGGGCGGGTGTTTACAACCTTGCATCCACGATTGAAATAGACAAATCTTTGACTATTTATGGCCCTCAGAAAGACGTGGATCCTAGAACGGCCGCAGCATTAAGAACAGCGGGTTCTGTAGAGGAAGCTGTTTTAGATGGGGGAGGTACTTTAAGTCGTATCATTTATGTAACTGCTGCTGGCGTGGTGATAAATGGATTAGAAGTTACCAATGGTACGGGTGATTTAGTTTCTTCAGCAGATGGTGCTCCAGTTAAGACAGGAATGGAAGTTAAATACTGTATTGTTCATGGTTCCTCTACGGACGAAGGGGTTCAATTGAGAAATGTAGACGGAGGTGAAATTAGTTATAACAAAATTTATGACGCAGCTGGAGATGGAATTAACCTTTGTTGTGGTTCCACAAATACAGATATTGATAATAATGAATTGTATGGTTGTGGTTCAAGTGATGCAGTGATCTATTTATATGATGACGGACCTGCGATAAATATTACCAATAACAAGTTGTATAATAATACTGCTGCTAATGGAATTATGGTTGGTAATAAAAATGGCTCTGAATTTAATAAAAATAGTGCCTTTGGTAATAATGCCGTAATTTCTGGAAATATCGTTACCGGTCATGTTGGGTCTGGCGTCGGGATTTATATTAATACAAGCCGGGTTAATGTTCAAGATAATATTGTAAGTGACTGGGAATCGACAGATGCCGCTGTATACCTTCGATTTAATATTAAAGAGGTTTCACTTACAGGAAATACAATTTCTGACAATTATAGAGCAATCAAAGTTTCCTCTGGAGTGAGTTTGGCAAATGCGGCAACTTTAAGCATAAACCAGAACTCCATTTTTGATAATGACTTTGGTTTGCTAAGCTCATCTCCTGGAATAGTGGATGCCCGTGAAAATTGGTGGGGAGATATTAGCGGCCCTTCCGGAGAAGGTTTGGGGATTGGAAATAGCGTTAGTGAAAAGGTCATTTTCTGTCCTTTCCTAGACGGTCTCGCAGGAACTGGAGTGATAAAGGACTGCCCAGTTAAAAATGAGGATACCGGTGAGTCTTTCACCAAACTTCAAGCGGCCATTGATGATGCCGATACCGATAACGGTGATGTGATTACCGTTTTGGCGGGTACTTATACAGAGAATGTTACGGTCAATAAAGAATTGGATATTAGAGGTCCGAACTATGGTATTTCACCAAATGGAGTAGGACGTGTTGCTGAGGTGGTAGTGGTTCCCGCAAGCACTTCTGCAGATGGGGCTATATTTTCAATCAAAGCCAGTAATGTTAAAATTGATGGTTTTACCCTTAATGGGGATAACACCACATTGACAAGCAGCTGGATTGGTACCAACAGTGCTGATATTGATGCAGGAATAGCTATTAATGTTGATGTTTCTAATATTAACAACCTCAATGTTTCAAATAATATAATTGAAAATGTAGGTTATTTTGGGGTTTTCATGTTCGGATCTGCAGCATCTGACGCAAATACGTCAAAAACTGGCAACGAAATTTCAAATAACCTGATACGAGACTTGGGTTATTACAATACTGGAAGTGGATATGATAATTGGGGAGGAGGTATGTATATAGGTAACAGCCACTATACCAATATAAAAAGCAATGTTCTTACTAATGTAAGAATTGGTATACAAACCGGAAATTTCCAAACAGCACATGTGGGTGCATCTCAATATCAAGTTATTGAAGATAACACCATTGAAACTCGTTATTTAGGTATTTTCTTTAACCTTCATAGATATTCACCTTGGACAATATCCAATAATACAATTACGGGTATAGATAATCCGACACAAGCTGGATTAACAACTCGTCCTTGGCGTGGTATTTTACTTGCTTCACTCGGAAATAATATGGGTACGAGTATTGTAAGTAATAACATAATTGATGGAAGTGCTATTACTTCGTTCACTTCAGGTAAAGAAGGTATTAATGTTTGGAATGTAAAAAATGATGGCTTTGCCACAATTACTGGCGGAAGTATAACAGGAGTTGAAACTGGTATTTTCCTTAACAACTTTGATGGCTATGCTTCAGTTGCTTCCGATGGAGCATATGCAACTATTTCAGGAGTAGATATTACTGCTACTGGAACTGGTATTCGTTTGCTAGATAATCCAAGTAGTACGCATGCCGCAGTACAAGCAACGCTAGGAGCTGGAATTGTCGTGAATGGCGGAACAAACGGTCTTACAATTGAAAACGCATCTGCTAAGGTTGTTTCACCAATAGGAGACATTTCATTTAACTCACAATCGGGTGATTATATCAAAGTCGTGGCAAATACCAATGATTTTGATGCCACCGCAGCTTCCTTTGAAGGGAAAACGGGTGCTACGGCAAACTTGGCTGAAAACTTCACCATTGAAGACAAGATTACCCATAAGGTTGATAATGCAAGTCTTGGTTTAGTTCGGGTTAAGTCTAATGAATTGTTTGTGACTACGAACTCTGGGAATATTCAACGTGCGGTAAATGCTGCTTCGGCTTCTGATATTGTAAATGTTAATGACGGTACTTATTCCGAGAATATAATACTTGATAAAAAGCTGACATTATCAGGTATGGGAGATAACACCATTATCCAAGGTGCTGGAACAGGAAACGCCGTCAAGTATTTAGCATCAGGTTCAGGATTAGCAGCTAATGATAGGGCCGCATTGATGAAATTAAAACTAAAGGGCTTTGTCACTGGTGTTTATGCAGATGAGTTGGTTGATTTTGTTACAATTGATGCTGTAAACTTTGACGCTAACACCTCCTATGGTATTAACTTCAATAATACAACCGGAGTATTAAATGATTGGATGATAGACAATTCAACATTTGATGGTAATACTGTTGGAATAAAAGTGGCTTCTAAGGGTAGTGTAAATGGTCTAAAAGTTACCAATTCTATCTTTAATAACAATTCAAGTGAAGCAATTCATGCTTCGCAGGATAAGACAAGCCCAGGTTCTTTGAGTAATGTGGAGGTTAGTAATAGTGTGTTCACACTTAATGGTCATACAAATAACAAGTCTGCCATATATGCTGAAAAGTTAGATCATGCTCTTATTAAAGGAAACACCTTTACGAATAATGGTTTATCAACCAATGCTAGAGGAATGATTATTAATTTGAAATATGATGATTATTCTGATATAACGGTTTCCGAGAATATCATAAATGAAACAAGAGGAGGGACTTTAACTGGGGGTTATGCAGTTTCAATTGCAGCAAGAGATGATGCTTCTTATGCTTCCACTCCAGCTTCCTTAGGTACAGCTGTTATATCAAATAATGAAATAGATGGATTTTATATAGGGGTTGGTATTGATAATAATGTGGACTGGAATACTTCATCAGTTACCAATAATAAAATCTTAAATTCTGGTGCCGCTATTTCGGCCACAGGAGCTCAGGCAAGTTTATCCTTAGATATTCACCAAAATGATTTATCAGGCTCAACATACGCATTATATAATGGCGTAACGGGAAGTGCTTTCGATGCTTCTTGCAACTGGTTTGGTACGGCTGTTTCGGGGGATATCCAATCTAAAGTATTTGGTGATGTTACATTTGACCCATATTTAACAGTGGGTGGAGATGGAGTTGGAACTGGTTTCCAACCTACTGGAACTTGTGATGGCAGTCCAATAGTCATTGCCAGTGCAATTTCAAGTCCAGAACTCTGCGAAACTAAGGGTTCTGTATTAGTTACTTTTAGTGGAGGTCAAGCTCCGTATGAGTTTTCTTGGACAGGTGGAACAGCCACAGCGGTAGCCGCAGGGCCTTCTTATGATATCACTAATCTAGACACAGGTACTTATACGATTACCATTTCTGATGCTCTTGGTTCAAGCACATCAGCCACTACGTCGGTGATGTATTTACCTGTTACCAATGCTACTTCTTCTAACAGTTATGCTACCATTCAAGAAGCCATAGATGCAGCTTCGGCAGCGGATGAAATTGTGGTTTGTGAAGGTACTTATAATGAAAGCTTAACAATTCCGTTAAGCATAAATTTAGTAGGTCCGCATGCTGGAATATCAGGTTGCGATACACGAGGAAGTGAGGCTACAATTGAAGGTTATATAAAAGTAACTTCTTCAGATGTAACTATAAACGGTTTCAAGTTACTTGATGGTGCTTTGGCTCCTGCAGGAGAATTGGCAGCTGTTCATATTGTGGGTGGTTTAAGTAACGTTTCTGTAATGAATAATTACATTGAACGGACTGGTACACTTGACTTTGATGTATCTCGTGGTGTAGTAAATGAAATTGCGGGTACCACTAATTTGACGGTTAGTAATAACTATTTTACGGGCTGGCATACTGGTACCTACTTACAAAATGCCGATGCTGATATTACAGATAACTGTTTTGTGTTGAATCAAGTTGGTATCTCCTCTGATGGCCCTGTGGATGTTCAAGTTAGCGGGAATAATATTACAAACAATGCCTTTGAAGGCGTTGGTATTGGAGGTACAGTAGGTCAAATGGTTATTAGTAATAATAATATCACGGGTAACCTTGACGGAGTTCATAATTATTCATCTACGGAAGTAAATGCTGGTTATAACTGGTGGGGAGATGCAGCTGGTCCTTCTGATTTTGGTCCTGGTTCTGGAGACAAGGCGAGTGCTAATGTTAACTTTTGTCCTTTCTTAAGTGATGAAGTTGGAGTAGGTGTAGCTATTAATTGTAGGGTATTGAATATATCAAATGGAGAATCATTTGTTAGTATTCAAGCGGCAATAGATGATGCGGAGACTTCAGCAGGAGACACTTTAGTAGCTGAATCAGGTACTTACGCCGAGAATGTAGTCGTAAATAAAGAGTTAGTAATCCTAGGAGCCAACGTTGACAAGGATTGTGCAGGAACAAGAAGTGACGAGTCCATTGTTTCCGTAGCATCAGGATTACCATTTCATATTACTGCAGATAATGTAGTTATCAATGGTTTTGAAATTACGGCACCAGCGAGCTCGAATGCCGTTGTTATTGGGAAAGTTTCAAATGCAAGTGTCATGTTTAATAATATTCATGATATAGGTACTTCATTTACTGGAGGGAATATTCATGCAGTTATTTATACAGTAGCAAGTACTAATAATAGTGGTATTAATATTTCAGATAACTGTATCAATGATATCAGCAGCACAAGTCTTACAGGATATAGTTCTAGTGCAATAGGAATTTTACAGTCTACTTCTACGGGTGTTCTTACAGGACTAAATATTGAGAGAAACATCATAAACAATGTTACTGTAAATGATGGTAACTGGCCAACAGGGAAGATAGCCTACGGTATTCAAATAAACGTCGGTGGGAATGGAAGCTACTTGACCAATACTGGAAAAGTAGTGAACGCCGTTATTAACCAAAATGAAATATCTAATATTTCAGGCCATATAGCCACTGCTATAGGATTAGAAGGAAATACACAAGACGGAAGTGTAACTGGAAATAAGGTTTCTAATCTCACCAGTACTAAAACCTCAGATAGAGCAGGTGGAGGTTATGATTTGAACGGATTGAAGTTTGAAAACAATGCTTTTGTTTCTTCCGTAACAGTTGAAAACAACAGTTTTGATACAGGTAGCTTTACCAATGGTAGTACTTCTGATTTGGGATATGCCGTGGTCAATTATGTTCCAAGTTCTACTGCTGCCTTGGGTTGTAACTGGTATGGCACTGCCGTTTTCAATGACATAGAGGATAATAATTTGTTGACAGGTAAGATGTTAAGTAAAGCTTCTGCCGCTATCACGTTTAGTCCATATCTTACAGATGGAGGAGATGGAGCCGGCATCGGATTCCAACCAACAGGAACGTGTGATGGTAGTACTATTACAATAGCAAGTGCTATTGCTAGCCCAGAATTGTGTGCTACCAAAGGTACTATAGAAGTTACTTTTAGCGGAGGTGTTACTCCTTATACGTTGTCATGGGGTGGGGCAAGTATTATTACAACAGTGAATAGTACAGCTACCATCACAGGATTGGATGCAGGTTCTTACACGGTTACTATTTCTGACAATAACGGTTCTAGTGTAACCACAACGGCACAAGTAATATCCTTACCAGTGTCTAATCTTAATAGTATTCAAGGTTATGCCACAATACAAGCAGCTATAGATGATGCCACTGCAGGTGATGTTATTGAAGTTTGTGCTGGTACCTATAATGAAAGAGTCTTAATAGATAAATCATTGACACTTCAGGGTGTTGCGGGTGATAGTTCACTTCAAATCATTGATGGTACAGGTTTATCGGGCAATGGTGATGGTATTCAAATTGCCAACGGCGTGAAAAATGTAAATATCAGCAACCTAAGCATTCAGAATTTCAGCGGAGCAAGTGGAAATTCAGATGCGGGTATATATGCCATAGGCGGAAATGATGGACTGAATATTAGTAAAGTGGCCATTAAGGATAATGTAGGCGGATCTGGAATTTATGCCAACGGTCCAATAGATGGCGTGACGATTACCAACTCACTCATTACAGGGCATACTGCTGGTGCAAGGGGTATCGTAATCTGGAATGGATTCAAACAAAATATAACCATAACAGGGAATACGGTTAATAATAGTAACTGTTGTGGTATTGAACTTCAAGACGGAACAGCATCCGCAGTCAACATTTCAAATAACACCATAGATATAGGTATTGGAGATAACGCAATGGGTTTAACAAGTTTGAATGAATTAACTGGGCCAAACGTCATTGATAATAATACCATTACTGGTGGAGGTAGATATGGCATTGAAATTAAGAATCCAGCAAGTGGCGTAACGGTCTCTAATAATACCTTGACCTTAACTACGCAAAGTGGCAATAGTAAAGATAGAGCAGGTATTGCTGTCTTTAGAAGAGGTTATCTTGCAGGACAAGGATATGCCAATATTCCTAATGGTGTAACCATTTCTGGAAACAGTATTACGGGCTATCAGCAGACTAACGGAGGCAGCAATAGCGACGGTTTCGGAATTGTGGTGGAAGGAACCAACCACATCATAAGCAATAATACTTTAACCAATAATGATATAGGCATTCAGCAGCAGGCTGGGCATACACCTTATACGGAAAACGCTGCTGGCGATGGCAATGATGCCGATGTAGCTGACCTGTATTTTGGAAGAGGTAACTCTCCAGAATTATGTAATGTGACTTTAACAGATAATGTACATTCTGGAAATACGGTGGATGAAAGGATTGTGATTGGTGGAGGAACTGGAACAATAGTGACGGAGATTACACCTACGGTAGATGCTATAACTGATATCGCGGCTTGTAAAGGTGAAAGTCTAGCGGAAGTGGTATTTACAGGAAACAACCTTTTAGGTGTCGTTTATAATTGGACAAACAATAATACGGATATTGGTTTAGCAGCCTCTGGAGCAGGGAATCTTCCTGTTTTTACAGCAACAAATACGGGTATAACAGGACTAACGGCAGAGATAACCGTAACGCCAACCGTGAATGGCTGTTCTGGTACGCCGCAAACGTTTACCATTTCTATTAGTCCAGAACCAGTTGTAGATATTATTAGCAGTCAAGATGTGTGTCTAGGAGGTACCGTTTCTGGAATCACTTTTACAGGTACAGGCACCAGCTTCGACTGGATAAATACAAATACAAGTATTGGTTTAGCGGCTTCTGGTTCAGGAAACATAGCTGACTTTACCGCGGTCAATACCAGTGGGATACCTCAGACAGGCTATATAACGGTTACGCCTAGCTTTACTTTTGGTGGTAAAACATGTTCTGGAGCACCTAAGACTTTCTTGATTACTGTTCAAGATGAGGAAATGGCAGAAGTGGATTGTCCAGATAATGTTATCATGAATAATGAGGTGGGCATGTGTTCAGCTGTTGTGAGTTTTGATTTGCCAATGGCATTTGATAATGTATTTTTTGATGGATTCGAAAGTGCCGCTTCAGGGACTTGGCTTCCTTATAACAGTAGCATAACACAGGTAGCTACAGGAACAGATGGTATCACTTCTTCTGAAGGTGCCTCTCATGGAGAAATTAACACTTCAGGAGATGCCACTACAGGTGTGTTTTCTAGAATTGGTGGTTATTCCACCGAATTCGGAGATGGATATAGAAATAGGTTAGATGTTTATATGGACAAAACAGATCCAACAGTAACAGCAGATACTTATGCATGGGCACTTTCATCTGCGGCTAATGGAAAAGATGGCAATCATAGAAGAGATTTTATCTTTCATGCGGCCTCAAATGCCTCTGGAAATATTTTGATAGCAGGAGATAATGGTAGCACGGGTTCTAAACGAAACGACTTAGCTACATTAAATCACTATGAAATAACAGCCTCTGGATGGTACACTTACGAGTGGTTATTCAAAGATGAAGGAGATGGAAGTTTAGCCGTAGACATGAACCTTCTTGATAATTCGGGAAATGTACTCTTCACCGAAACGCGTAATACTGCCGTAGATGTTATAGATACCGAAATAGGTGGTAATAGATACATGTGGTTTACTTTTATAACTGCAGAAAAACTGAGGATTGATAACCTTAAGAAAGCAAAGGCTTTGCCTACTACGGCCGATTATGCCAGTGGAAGTGCATTCCCAGTGGGAACAACTACGGTAACGGTTTCTGCTACAAATGCTTGTTCGGTAGCTACGACCTGTACATTTGATGTCACTGTAAACGATGTGGAAGCTCCTGTTTTCGCAGACTGTCCTACCGATGTGGTAATATGCTCTGATGAAGCAGAACATTCTTGGACGCATGTTAAGTTAGTTGATAATTGTGTGGTTCAAGGTGGATTGTCTGAGTTGACTTATCAGTTGAGCGGAGCCACAACTTCAGCTGCCATAGCAGCAGGTGCTTTTGACGGTAGTACTTCCGGAACAGAAACCTTTAATACAGGTATTACAACTGTAACTTATAGTGCTAAAGATTCTTCAGGTAATGTAGTGTCTAACTTATGTAGCTTTACGGTAGAAGTTAAAGAAGCTGCGGAGGTAGAAGCAAGCACCTATGCAGCCATCTGTACCAACAGCTCTGTAACGCTTGCAGGTTCATTTAGCGGTGCCAGTACTTCTATCACTTGGACAGACGGTGCCGTAGGCGGTACTTTTGCTCCTAATGCTAATGACCCCGTAGCGGTTTATACGCCTCCTACAGGTTATAGCGGAAGCATTTTATTGACCATCACATCAGATGATCCAACTGGTCCATGTCCTGTAGGAGTAGACACCACCACATTGGTTGTGAAGGCTTTGCCTGTCATTGTGTTGCCTAGCGTACCTGCTATTTGTGCAGGTCAAAATTTGAATCTAACGGTTTCTGAGGGTGTGAGTTATGCTTGGAGCGGGCCAAATGGCTTTACTTCTGCACTTCGAAATCCACAGATTCCTTTGGCTACGGTGAGTGCTAGTGGCGTATATTCGGTGACCATTACCAATGCCAGCTCTTGTACGGCCAGTGCCACGGTTACAGTGACCGTTCACCCTAATGTTGCTCCTACCATAACGGCAGATAATAATGAGATATGTAAAGGAGAATCTGCGGTCTTAACGGGGTCTTGCTCTTCCAATACGGATATTTTCAGATGGACAACACCTGGATTTAATCAAGGTGGCGTTTCAAGCTTATCAAGCACAGGAACTATTACGGTAGAGAAAGCCGGAACCTATGGCGGCTATTGTGAATCTGTGAACGGCTGTATCAGTGAGACCACCAACCTCGTGATAAATGAGAAGAGTAATTGTGATGGAGGAGCTTTCATTACGGTAACACCAGAGCTACCGGCTATTTGTCCGGGAGGAAGCATTAATCTAACGGCTACGGGATGTAGCGGTACACTGACATGGTATGCCAGTGGAGCTAGCCCAGTTACTGGGAATCCAGTAAGCTTAAGCCCGACCGTGACCACCTCTTATTTTGTGAGCTGTAGCACTGGAGGTTCTACCTCGGTAGATGTTAAAGTAGCACAGACCAATATGGCAGAATCTGGCGTGATGACTACGGGTAAGGCGAGAATTAAAGCCACGGAGAAGATAACGTCTGTTAAGAAAATTGGTGATGCCACTTTTACGCCAGCACCAAATGTTATTTATGAAGCAGGCAGATCTATCGAATTAAATCCAGGCTTTAGTACAGAACATTCTACCGTGTTTAGAGCGGAAATAAAAGTGTGTAATTAAGTGGTCTTTTAAGGCGACCAAATTTAGAATTTAAACTAAATAAACTGTTATAGTATCTTTCAGGGTAAAAGAGGTTAGGGCGTATTTCCTAGCCTCTTTTTTTACATTTTGAATTCAGCGTAAAGGTTAATGAGTTGGGTTATTTTGTTGATTTTAAGTTTTTTGTAGATGTTTTTTCGGTGTGCTTCTATGGTGTGGAAGCTGAGACCTAGCCGCTCGGCAATAATCCTTGTTGAACTGCCATCTATCATCAAAGTGGCAATCTGCATTTCCCGCTTGCTTAAACCATACTTCTGGTCAAAAGTGATTTCATTCGATGCTTTGGAGAAGTTATAATCACCGGAATCATAAAATGGACTTCCGTTTTCTACAATTTTAAGAGCAGCCATTAAAAGTTCTATGGGAGACGACTTTAAAACAAAGCCAAAAGCTCCATTGTTTTTTGCCAGTTCTATGTTGTTAGGTTCATTATTATGAGCCAGAATAACAATCTTTGAAGCGGGGTTTTTAACATGTGTTTCTTTAAGAAAGTCCCATGTCTTTTTGTTGAAATTATCGGTATCTAGCAAAATGAGCTTTGCATTTCGCTTTTTTATTTCACTGTGAATTTTAGGATTCTGAATAGATAATCCATCTGCTTTTTGATTTTTTGACGTGCTAAAAAGGCTTTTTAATGCTTCCACATAAATCAATTCATGGCTTAAAACCAATAGGTTTTTTTGGGTATTTTTTATCATGTCGGCTATTATTTAGTTTTAGACGAGTATTTATAGGTTTAGGTAAAATCGTTGTGTTGGTGAATCTTTGCTTTAAAGGATATTTGTTGAAGTGTTTTTACGGGTGTTTATTTATGGATATCAAGAAGGCTTTCTGAGTTTTTTTAATCCTTTGGAGAGCAATCTTTTTGCAATTAGTCTCCAGCTCACTGTTGAGCTAATGGAATAAGTGTTTTATTGCGTTCTAATACCGTTAGAAAATATGTTTAATTTTTTTAGTAGACAGAAGGATATTAAAAACGCTTTTGAGTTTTTAAAAACCGACATGCACTCACATTTGCTCCCTAATGTGGACGATGGCAGCACTTCCTTAGAAAACTCCATGCATCTTATTTCGGGTTTGGTAGATTTAGGTTTTGAAAAAATTATTACCACGCCTCACATTTACGAGGCTTTTTATAAGAATGATAAAAGCACCTTGTCGCCACCATTTGATAGGGTTCATGAAAAAGTAAGTGAAATATTTCCTTCGCTCGAATTTTCCTTTGCGGCGGAGTACTTCGCCGACGAATTTTTTGAG
This sequence comes from Arcticibacterium sp., assembly GCF_055134445.1. NCBI lineage: Bacteria > Pseudomonadati > Bacteroidota > Cytophagia > Cytophagales > Leadbetterellaceae > Arcticibacterium > Arcticibacterium sp. Next base: position 80,303 of record NZ_JBSRVI010000027.1, on the reverse strand, counting down.
ATGAAGATAGAAGCGGATAATCTCCTCAGCTTTTCTGACAAACACATACTACTAGAAATTTCTTTTGTGGGTTATTCCCATCGTATAGAGCATATTATTTTCGATTTAGTGACCCGTGGTTATAAGCCTATTTTGGCACATCCTGAGCGTTATCTTTATCTTTCCAACGACTTAAATACATTCAAAAAGCTGCGTCAGATTGGCTGTGAACTACAGCTGAATACCAACTCACTTTCTGGTTATTATGGGCCTGCCAGTCAAGAATTAGCCCTTAAGCTTATGGATGAACACTTGGTTTCTTACTTGGGTACAGATATGCACCACGAAAGACATCTGATGCATCTCCAAGACATCGCCAAAAACAGAAGGCTCATGAAAAAACTTAGAGCTTATAAGTGGAAGAATCCAGATTTATAAGACTTAATAAGCGTTTTCTTCCCCTTTAGCCATGTTATAGACCGTCATGAAGACAATCTTCAAATCAAGCCAAAAGCTCCAGTTCTCGATATAGTAAATATCAAAATCTATACGCTTTTGCATCTCATCATTGGTTTTGGTCTCACCACGGTAACCATTCACCTGTGCCCAGCCTGTAATACCTGGTTTTACCCAATGACGCACCATGTATTTATCTATCAAGTCTTTGGTTCTTATATTATGCTCATGGGCATGAGGTCTTGGTCCCACCACAGACATGTTTCCTTGTAAGACATTGATAAACTGTGGAAACTCATCCAAGCTGGTTTTCCTTAAAAACGCCCCAATTTTGGTCACGCGTGGGTCGTTGGCCGTGGCTTGATTAAAGGCTCCTGATGTTTTCACGTCTTGACTATCTGTTCTCATGGAGCGAAACTTATAGCACTTAAACTTTTTGCCATTTTCTCCCCAACGGTCTTGTTTAAAGAAAACGGGGCCCTTAGAGTTACTTTTTATAAGTATGGCTATAATAGGAAACAGCCACGAGAAAACCAGAAGGAATATGGCAGAAGCAAACAAGAGATCAAAAGCTCTTTTAAGAAACAGCCAATGGGTCTGCTGAAGTGGCTCACTTCTAAGCGTTATCAAGGGATAGTTGCCAAAAAGCTGGAACTGCACCCTGTTGAGATAGAAATTGCTAAAGTTTGGGACGAATTTAAGACGGATACCCTTGCCTTCACAAAACTGGAAAAGACCATGGAGCATATCTTTATTCAGCTCGTCTGATGTGACAATAATGTCATCCAGTTTTGCTCCTATGTTATTATTGTAAAAACGGTTTAAATCGCCTAGATAAGTAAAGCTACTGCTCACTTCTTCATTGGCAATAACGCCCAGCACTTTCATACCATAATGTGGACTGGTTTCTATTCGCTCTATGAGGTTATTGGTGATGTTATTATAACCAATAAATACCACATACCTGGTGTTCCCGCCGCGTTGCCTGTAAAAAATAAGGCTCTTTTTGGTGATGTAGTTCTTTATAATAAGCGAGGTCGCCAGAAATACCGAGAAGTACAAGACGAAGGTTCTCGCCAGTTCACTTTCATTAAGCAGAAAGAAGAGCTGCCCTGCTATCAAGATCTGTATCACCACATTTTGCAAGATGAGCAGAAGCTCACCTACAAAGGTTTCTGTTCTAAACTCATCATAGAGGTTAGAGATTTTGGTAGAGAAATACCAGCCGGAAGCCATGACCATTAATATAATAATGTCTGATTGTCTAATTCCCCTTTTACTAAACTGCATGGCTATAAAAAAGCATGCGATTAGAAAAAGGCCGTCGGTGATGAGCTTGAGATAGCCCACTTTTGTTATTCTTCCCATAAGTTTAACTGCAATAGTTTTCGGCAGAAATCACGAATGTCCATCGCTTATTCTTGATTAAATAATCGTTTTGTTTGTACGGCCATGTAACGCCGCCATCGGTACTCACCCTGAAATCGTAGGACTTATTGATTTCAAGTTTATAGGTTTTTATCGTTCTTGTATCTGCTGTAAAAGTGACCAAGGAACGCCAGTTGTTTTGACCTACTGGGCTGTATTGGGCTTGCATTTCTTTAGGCAAATAGGTGTTATCAAATTCGGTTCCGTTTGGGCAGACCAGTTTAAAGCCCACTTCCACAAAATCCGGAGCGTCTAATTTGAAAAGGTCCATGATTTCTGAATCATAGGTGCTGCAGTTTTCATAGGTTTTAGAAACCCACAGTGGTTTTGATGCATCTCCACCATGATAGTTGGAGTAATCGTACGTCTCTACATAATAGTTTTGTATCTCCTGCGGCAGATAGTTCACATAGATTTTATTTTCCCAGTTGACATTGCTGTAAAGGGTCTTGATAATACTGTTTGCTTGAGCATCTTTCACCCTGATGAGATATTGGATGTCTAAATCTCTGTATTTACTAATGACCGAAAACGTGGCTCCTTCGCGGCAAAGTGCTCTGATGTCGCCCGCATACCAAAACCCAGGTTTTGAAATTTCTATGACGATATACTTTCGGCTGCCATCTGTTTTAACAGCTGTTTTTCCAAAATGGGTAACCCTTCCCGTAAAGGTGTCATAATGCATCAGGTCTGTTTGTGTCTCATCGCTTTCTACGGTGAGTTCCAGTCGGACAGGTTTATCCCAAGCCTTGCTTTCCTTTATACCTGAAAATCCTTGGAGGTAAAGGCCACCAATCATATTAGGTAAATCAAAACTATAATCTAAAGCTTGACCCATTTTATCGTAGGGTCTGGTAGCGGAACCTGAGCCAGGAATGAACTTTTTGCCTGATGGTAGGTAATAATGACATAGAAAGGTTAGGTCGTCTGCCGATGTTTCGTTGGCTAAGGTGGTCCAAGTTTGATTTTCTGGAATGGTGCTATTTATTAGAATAGTACCATTATCTAACAGTTGAGTATTTTTGCCTATTTTCAGGTAGATTCCCTTACTGAATTCTTGTATTATTCCTAGATTAGCCAAACGCACAGTAGCACTATAATTGGAACGATTTTGAAGCCTAAATTCTTTAAGGTATTCCGTATGGTTTTCGTCGCTTTTGATAAGGATAGAAAATGTTAGAATGGAGTCGGAAGAAGGTGTGATATCCTTTCTTAAAGCCAATGATAAATTCCCATCCGTGGTAACTATAATTTTAGGGTCATTTAATGTGTTGACCAATAGATTTGCGTCCTGTCCTAGCAGCTCGAAAGTGGCATTGGGGAGTGCCTGGTTTTCATAATCTCGTATATAAAAAGTGTATCGCCCGTTTTCAATAGGCTCCTTAAATGCAAGGTAGACCCCTTCAAATGGATTTCTACAACTAAGCTGTGTTAAAGCGATAGTGGTCAAAAGCAATATTTTACAGAAAAGGGGCTTCAACGTCTTTTTGAGGCTATTTTATAAGTTATTTCCACATTAATGCTGGGATAGAAACTATAGTTTTTCATGTTTTTTTCTATCTGAGGTATCCTCTGATTTAAGGTCGTCGTTTCTAAAAATCCCTCGTATTGAAGGTTCAATTTTGGACTGCCCATATACCGCGTTCCTATATTGGTATGGACATTCCAGCGTTTCGTAAGATTGGTTTTTCCGAGGCCAATTTCCAAATACGGCTGAACCGGTAGCCACCTCATATGGGCATCTATTTGTCCAAAATCTTCCGCCGTTAGACTTAGACCGTTGAGCTTAATGGGTCTGTCGGTGCTTAAATTCAAATCCCATTTTTGCTTCAAATTCACGTTGGTTCCTAGGTTTACTTTTAGCCAAGGCTTAATGCTTTTCTCAAGGTCTAGGTTGAGCCCAAAAGACAGGAGATTAGGCTGAAGTTGGAGTTTACTTTCTTCTTCCAAATTGATGTTTATGGGTCTCCTAAATTGGTAAAGAAAAACACCAGAATTTATCTTCAAATTGTCCGTTTTTTGGAGCTTATTTTTTGTGAAAACATGTATGCCATTTGTGCCAACTTTTACCCCGATTTCTATACCTGAATTTTCATTTTCACTCCTTGGTATATCTTGGGAATGTCCAAATGTAGGTATCAAAAATGAGAGGATTAAAATGGAATATAATGATAATGTGGCATTTAACATCGTAACGGAATATAATTTCTGAATACTACTTTAAATAGTTAAAAATAGGCATTAAGCTAATATTTCAGGTATATTTTGATTTTCAGGTACATGGAAAATAATAGGTCTGAAATTAAATTCTAATATAGGCGTATAGGAAAAGTGCAATATCATATGCGTATGTAAACATTAATTGGCCGATTAATAAATCTTGGAAAAATACGACCCCAGAATGTTGTGAAAGTTAGTTTTGGAAGCTTATTTTTACATATACGTAAAACAAAACTTTACAGCCATGAACAGTCACAAAATAAACGCCGAAAATAATTGGGGAAAATTAATAGTCTTGGCCATTTTAATTCTGGTCACTGTATTTACTTTCTTGTAACTCGTTTTGCCAAAAGCTGCGATGATATTGTCGCAGTTTTTGGTCTAAGCGGTAATTTAAACGGTAACGTTCTGCTATCTTAAAACCTCTGGAGTATACATACTCCCATCTAAATTCATCCGAGGTTCTTAATCTCATATGCTTATTTTCTAATGCGGCCGCTGGCGGTATTTTAAAGGCTAACTCTATACCTATTGTTGCCCCGTTTTGGGTAAAGCTGCCAAAGAACCCTACTTCTGCCTTGGTATACTGTCTTATCAGCTCTATTCTGGCTCCTTTGTCTTGATGTAAAAACTGTCCGGCTATCAAATTAAGCGTGAGATCATGTTTAGGTAATCTATAGGCCACATTGGCCAGTAGCAATACATCACGTAGATCGGTATACTTATAAGATGTGGGGTATAAATAGTAGTAACCAGAGTAAGAACCCTCAAAACCAAAGGAAAGGTGCTTATTGAAATCCATGTGTTGATATTCTACGTTGACGCCATAACGGTCGTTATAAAACAAGCCAGCAGAAAACGATAGAAAATCAGGAGAATCTTTATGGTGGAAATAGTTGATATAAGTAGGGGCCAGTCTGATGTTTAATGGCTGCGGGTCTAAGGCGTTAACGATAGGAAAGGTTACCCCCGTATATAAAGACAGTCCCTTGGCCAGCATGAATTGCGTATTTAATAATATACTGGTTTTGCTTTCTACGGCCTTATCCAGGTTGCCATATATGGCAGCGAATTGTGGCTGAATCCAGAAATCCCATTTATAGTGCTTGCTCAAAGGCTTAAAGTTTTTTGCCTTGGCAGCCTTACTTGTGAAGCTAAGGTTTCCCTCATTGATAGCGTAGGTGCCAAGCGGCACACCTTGTAGGAGCGGTGTGAAATATTTAATTTCTGGGTATTCGGATCTGAGGGCTTCAAAATACTTAAACTGATTTCTATGTACCCGTTGATCATAAAATAGGGTGGAGTCTGTCATTTGAACATTCTCCAGGGACTTTATTTCCTTATTTTGGGCATAAGTCAAGTGCTGAATGGCCAATAGCAGCCAAACGAACAAGGGAATTGTTCTTTTGAGTAGCCTAGTAAGTATCATTTAGCGTTTCTTAAATTCATGGTGTAGGAAGCTCCAAAATAGGCCTTATCAAAATTTAAAAGGCAAACCTGTGCTTCTAGATGCTTGAATAACTTCGTACTGATACCGGTGTTGAGTTTTTGACCATCCCATTCTGCCAGTAAATGGAGCCGGTCTTTATAACTTACCTTGAAGCCACCGAAAAGTCCGGTAAGATAGTTGTTGCCAAATTTATCTTCGGATTTTTCTTGCCATTTGAAATTGGAGAAAATATTGCCATTGTTTAGATTAGCCTCGTCTCTATAAAGATAATAGGGACTGCCGAGTCCAATACTTGGTACGATGGAAAAATGACCCTTAGAAAAAGTCTTTGAAGCCACCAATACATGTGTTTGCAAGGCTGCGTCTATGGTAAAAGGCGAAGAAAGTATAAGGGCTAAACTCGGTTTGATTTCGCCTTCTTTAAGGATTTGATAGCGAATATCCAGTTGTCTGTCGCCAATACCATCTCTCTTTTTTCTTTTTCCGTCTGCTCTTTGTTGTAAAAGCAAGAAAGAGACTTGTAGACGGGGTAAAACATTAATATTGGTATAGAGGATTTGCTCTGCCCATTTACCATTTCCTCTTAAGCTATAGTCTATAGGGTTATAATTATACCCAAAACTCCATTCACCATCTTGGCTCTCTTCTGCCGTAGGAATATAAATAAGTCCTTTCTTGCCTGAAAGGTTTCTTTGCCCATGCGTATAGAACCCATAGGACAGGAGCAATAAAAGAAAGAGGTATCTTTTTGTCATAAAAATGACCAGAAATCGTATAAAAAAGGAGGCCTAGCCTCCTTTTTTAATAATAATAAGTTAGAAAAGTCTAACAAAATTAAATAGAACCACCTTGGTTATGGCAAGTTGCTCCAACTGACGCCGCTTTTGATTTAGCAGTATTTAATGCCGTATTATAATTCGCTAATGCAACCGCGAGATCTGTGTTTTTAGCCGCAGTGGCGTTGGCCACTTTTTTGTCACGAAGCGTGCCAGCTGCTTTAATGTCCAAAGCCTCGGAAGCATTGATACTGGCCAGCGTCATTCTGTAAATGATATGAACGATCACTCTATGATATGGCTTCGTTACTATCGCTAGTAAAGCGTTTCTAGAGGCTAAAGCCTGGGTCTTGGCGGTTGTCCATTTGGTGGCTATTGCAGCCAAAGCAGCGGTATGCTCAGCCGTTATGGCCGTTTGTCTTGTGGCAAAGGTCGTATTGATTTTAGCTTCTTGTGATGCTTTGGCAGCATCTAAAGAGATTTTGGAATTAGCATAAGCAGATGTAGCAGCGTCCGTACAGGCATCAGATACCCCTAAAAGCATTTCAGTTAGATTTAAAACGGTTACCGCATTTGCATTACTGCTTTTTCTAGCACTCACCGTAGTACCGTCCACCGTTGGGGCAACAGAAGTTGGTAAGAAAGCGGCAAAAGAACTGCTTGCTATTAAGGCATTTAATTCCGCTTGTTGTGCTGCTGTAAGTTCGCCATCAGCTTCCAAGGCGGCAGATAAATTAGTGGCCTCATCTTCCGTCAGGATACTGGCTGCTGCAGAACTTGCTGCCGTAATTTCTGTAGTTTCTGTCCCAGATGCCAAAGCTTGAGCTGCAGCTTCTGTGGCAGCGGAGTTTGAAACACTGGCTTCCGTACTGGCAACAGCAGCAGGTTCTGTTTCTGTAACTACTTCAACCGTAATATCTTTGAAATCATCATCAAAGTTATATTCTATCGGTTCTTCTACAGGATCTTTCTTACAATTAGAAAGACCGAATGCCATGAAAAGGCATAAGGCTAAAATTGGGAGACGTGTATTCATTTTGCTTAACATAATTTAAAAAGATTTAATTGAATGACTATAGTTAAATGTGTAAGTATATTAACGTACGAACTTAAATAAAATAATGGTACTTTAAGAAGATTTTAAATTTTATTTATTAATCGGTGAAAATGAGTATTTTATACTAAAATATCGAATATTTAAACTTGGAATAATCACATTTCAAATGTGATATTTCTCTAAACTCGATAGCATGCTTTTTTTAATTTAAGCCATAAGAACCCAAGCAGGATGCCCAGTATTGATTCAAGAAGAGCGTAAAATATATCTGCCCAGTCAAAAGTTCTAAACAGTTTGAAAATTTGATCAACTTCTACTGCGACAGCCAGTAATAAACATAAAACCAAAGTTTTAAGAATTTCTTTTTCCCAAAATGCTTTTGGCTGGAGAGCTCTCAAAAAATCAATTCTTAGAAATGTTATGCTGCTTCTCACAATATGATTCGGTATCTGCCCTTTAAGAAAATCATTTGGAAAGGAGAGGGGAGTCGGATAAAATGGGATACGGTATACAATTGAAATGCAATTCCCGTCACGAGCCCTCTACTGATGATTTGATTACGAACATTAATCAAGCGTGTTTTTTCAAAAGGTTACAGAGAGTGTCAAAGAGTCATTGCATTTCAAGGGCACTTAGACAACGCTTCAAACTATCTCTCCAATAGGGAACCTCAACTTCTGGGTAAACTTCCTTTATTTTTGATTTATCCATAGCACTAAAGGCGGGTCTTTGAGCTTTTGTTGGGTACTGGTCTGTTCTTAAAGGTTTTACATTAGTATTTATGCCGGCTATTTCAAATATGGCTTTCGAAAAATCATACCATGATATGGCACCTTCATTACTATAATGGTATATACCATACTTTGTTTCAGAAGATTTAATTATATCTAGCACACATTTAGCTAAATCTATGGCATAAGTCGGACTTCCTATTTGGTCAGCTATTACGCCTAGTTCTGTTCTAGATGTGCCTAGTTTGAGCATGGTTTTGACAAAGTTGTTCTCAAACTCTGAATATAGCCAACTTGTACGGAGAATAAAGTATTCTTCCATGGTATTGACAATGCTTTCTTCTCCCTCTAGTTTTGTTAAACCATATACACTCACAGGAACAGTTGGGTCTGTTTCATTCAATAGTTTAGGAGAATTTCCTTTAAAGATAAAATCGGTAGAAATATGAATAAGTTTAACTCCAAATTCTTTACAAACCTTGGCTATGTTGAGAGCCCCGTCTTTATTTATCTTTCGGGCTATTTCTTCTTGCTCCTCAGCTTTGTCCACTGCCGTATATGCCGCACAGTTAATTACCCAAGAAATGTTTCTTTGCTTTACTAAATCTCTTAACAGTGCTGTATTCAGAATGTCTCCTTCCACTTCGTCTAAAAAATGGATATCCAATAGCCCCTGTTCTGCAGCATTTTTTTGTAAACATTGGCCTAATTGGCCTTTACCGCCTAAAACTAAAATGCTCATCAGTTTTTTAATATGTTATTTAAATATTCACCATATCCAGATTTAACCAAGGGCTCAGCAATGGCTTTTAGCTGCTCTTTAGAAATGTAACCCATTCTATAAGCCACTTCTTCTATACAGCCGATTTTCAAACCCTGTCTTTCTTCAATGACTTGAACAAATTGACCTGCCTGCATTAGTGAATTAAAAGTACCTGTATCTAACCAAGCGGTGCCTCTATCCATCACCCCAACTTTTAGCTTTCCTTTTTTAAGATATACTTTATTGATATCCGTTATTTCTAGTTCCCCTCTTGGAGATGGCTCTATATTCTTGGCTATTTCTACTACGCTGTTGTCATAGAAATACAAACCTGGTACGGCATAATTACTTTTAGGCTTATTTGGCTTTTCTTCTATAGAGATGGCTTTTAGTGTGTCATCAAATTCCACAACGCCATATCTTTCTGGGTCGTGTACAGGGTAGGCAAATACAATTCCTCCAGATGGGTCTGCACATGATTGTAATAGTTTACTTAGGCCTGAGCCGTAGAAGATATTATCACCTAATACCAATGCCACACTGTCCTTACCAATAAATTCTTCGCCTATAATAAATGCTTGAGCTAAACCATCAGGACTTGGCTGCTCTGCGTAACTAAGCTTACAGCCTATCTGAGAACCATCTCCTAATAGTTTTTCAAAATGAGGAAGATCGTGCGGAGTAGATATGATCAAAACCTCCTTAATCCCAGAAAGCATCAAGATAGACAAAGGATAATAAATCATGGGTTTGTCATAAACCGGCATTAACTGTTTACTTACAGCCAATGTTAAAGGGTGTAAACGTGTTCCTGAACCTCCTGCTAATATTATTCCTTTCATAATTTTAATTTGTTAAGAGTGAATTTAGTTATACATTTTTTCATAATACTTCTGATAATCTCCAGAAGTGATATTAGATATCCACTCCCAGTTATTCAGGTACCAATCTACTGTTTTGTCTAAACCCTCTTCAAAAGTAACGGAAGGTTCCCAACCCAGTGTATTCATTAGCTTGGTCGCATCTATAGCATATCTTAAATCATGACCAGCTCTATCTGTAACATATGTAATCAATGATCTAGAACTACCCACTTCCTGACCTAATTTCTTATCCATGGTGTCGCAAAGTAGATGTACCAAATCTATATTGGTCCATTCGTTATTTCCACCAATGTTGAATGTTTCGCCTACTGCTCCATTATGATAAATTATATCAATGGCTCTGGCATGGTCCAAAACATATAGCCAATCCCTCACGTTTTCTCCCTTACCATATACAGGTAATGGCTTCTTATTCTTGATGTTGTTTATTATCAGTGGAATAAGTTTCTCTGGGAAATGATTTGGGCCGTAATTATTAGAACAATTTGAAATAACTACGGGTAAACCGTAAGTACTGTGATAGGCTCTTACAAAATGATCAGAGCTCGCTTTAGAAGCCGAATATGGAGACCTTGGGTCATAGCTCGTATCTTCCAAAAAGAAGGTTTCAGGATCATGTAATTCGCCGTAAACTTCGTCTGTAGAAACATGATAAAACCTTTTACCTTCAAAATTGTCTTTCCAGCTATTTTTGGCCGCATTAAGAAGATTAACTGTACCAATAACGTTGGTCATCACAAAAGCCATGGGATCCGTAATAGATCTATCTACATGAGACTCTGCCGCTAAATGAATAACGCCATCAAAATTATACTTATTAAAAAAGCTATCAATAAACGCTGCATCAACAATATCTCCTTTCTCAAAAGTATAATTTGGGGCATCTTTAAGGTCTTTTAGATTTTCTAGATTACCTGCGTAGGTTAGCTTGTCAAGATTAACTATTTGGTAATCTGAGTATTTTTCTACAAAAAGCCGCACCACATGGCTTCCAATGAAACCTGCTCCGCCGGTTATTAAAATAGTTTTATTTTTCATGGTAAAAATTAGAAGTATTTGGTGTTTTTATCAAATTTTGGAAGAATTAGATCTTTTTCTGATACAATGGTAGCTATATCAGGCCATTGAATATTTAAGATCGGGTCATTCCATATAATGCCCCCTTCTGAGGCTTTATTATAGGCAGCGGTGCATTTATAAGAGAATATGGTATCATCTTCTAGCGTTATAAATCCATGGGCAAAGCCTTCGGGAATATAGACCATTTTGTTTTCCAAACCATCTAGTTCAAAAAACTCATGCTGACCAAAAGTGCTAGAATTTTGTCTTAAGTCTACCGCTACATCCAATACTTTGCCCTGAATTACTCTCACCAGTTTGCCTTGTGCAAATTCTCCAGTTTGGAAATGAAGACCTCTCAAAACCCCTTTCTTTGAACATGACTGATTGTCTTGTACAAAATTTGGAGCCTTTGTTCCCACATTTATGAATAGTTGAGGGTTATAGGATTCAAAAAAATATCCCCTCTCATCTTCAAATTTACGTGGCTGAAATATATGAACATCATTGAGTTTACTTTCTGTCATTTTATTTTAGTTTTCCTTTTGAAAATATTTCTTCTAAATGGTTTAGATACTGTTGGTTTATAATTTCCCAGTCGTATTTCAGGGCTATTTTTTTACTATTTCCTACTAAAAGTAGAATGCCAAAGCTATTTTCATTTTGACTTTCTACTATTTCTGATTTTTGTGAACTTAAAGTGCCTTAATTATAAGCTTCTTATCTCAGCATTAATTATTTTTTTACGAATCGAATGCTGAACTAATAACTATGATTTAGAAAAAATCTTCAAATTGTTAGTACTCATACCTTAAACAATGGCTTGTAAATCATATTTGTGTTCCTAAACTAGTTTAATTTTAGGTTTGCTAGGGTCGCCTATTATTAACACTACCTCTGTAGGTTTAAAATATTTTGGGATTACTTTTACGATAACAATACTTTCCGGCAGGTTATAATAGGATACAACTATCGACGCTTCATTGACACCTTTACCCTCAAAGGTTCAAGATATACTGCACCCCAAAGGCCATTTTCAGAGAAGCTTACAGCTCTCCATACTCAGGCATTTCGAACCCACTTTTACATTCTGCATGGCCCTTGGCTGGCAGATGTCATTTGAATGATGTGAATGATATTGGTAGAATCCAACAAGTAAGGGTAGTGTAATTTAAAGTTGATATCTTGCTAATGCAGATCTTGATACAAAGTGATCTATAGGAGCATTATTGATAAGTGAGCTTCGGCGATTGATGCAATGTACCTAATATCCTTTACTAATAGGAGTTCAGCTAAATAGAACCCATTTAGACCATTAATGCCTGTAGTTAAGTACGGTTTTCATTTAAATGGAAAATTTTGAATAAAATACTGTTCTCTTAGTATTTAGGCAAAAAAAATGTAACCTAAAACAACATGAAAAAGTAATAACTACTTAAGTATTTCGGAGAATATCTTTCGCTTATACTTTGAGTCAAAAGTTAGTTTCAGTTTTTCTTTTATAATAATATGTATAAAATGTGTATTAGTAATAAAATACCTTTTGAACAATCGTCGTGGTTCCTGAAATAGGCGAAACAACCACTCCAAACTATACTTTTGCATCCAGAAAGGAGCACGTTTTTGTAAGCCAGCGAAAACAGGCAGGGCAGCACCAATACCTACCATAGTGGTATTAAGCCTTCCGCTCATGGAAGCCATCCATTTCTCTTGTTTAGGACAGCCCAAAGCAACAAAAAGTAATTGAACACCTGCTTTATGAATAGCTTTAATATATTCCCCTTGTTCTTCTTCTGTCAAACTTCTAAAGGGGGGGGATATCGTTAAGGGGGCTTGGAGTTTTGGATAAAGCTGTTTACACTTATTATGGACCACTTCTAAACCTTCTATTGTATATCCATAAAAACCCACTTTCAAATTATTCTCCTCTGCTTTTTCCAATAGGGCAGGTAATAAATCCATACCTGAAACTCGTTCTTGTTCAATTCCATACAGCCATTTCAACGCCATGCAAAGTGGTTTACCGTCGGGGGTAACTATGTCGGACTGATTTACTAATTTGAAAAATGTAGGGTCTCTGATGGCTTCAATAAACATGTGAACATTGGCAGCCAATACGATACCGGTTTTTCTATTTAGAATACATTCAACTTGAGACTTAAATGAGCCAGCTGAAATGGGAAAGTTTAATAGTCTATTCAAAAAAGTATTATTTAATAATTGGGTATTCTTTTCCAAAAGTCTCATAGATCCATTCTATAGTTTCTTTTATATTTTTATCTAGATTGTTTTCATGTATTCCGAATAATTCTATGGTTTTTTTTGTTGGTGCAGGGTAATCTTCTAGCATATTACTGAGCCTTTCAGTATATATGGGAAATTTGAGTCCCATCCATTTTAAAACATCTCCGCCTAGGGCTAAAACTTTAAAAAGACTTAATGGGAATACTCGAATTCGCTTAACCCCGAAGCCAACTGCTATACTTTTTAGCCATACAAATGAATCTATCGGCGAATCGCCCAAATAGAAGCACTTTTTATCAACTACCGCATCATCTGCTTCCATTATGCCGACAATTTGATGGGTAATGTTTTTTACGTAGCCATAAGTACGAATTACAGGATTATTTGTTGGATGAAAGTATCTTCCTAAAGCAAGAAGTCTCCAAAGTTCTTTAGGATATCTGTAATGCCATGGCCCCCATATATTACATGGTCTAATTATAGTCCAACAACAAGAAAGGTTAGACTCTCTTGTGAATTTCTCTGTTAGGACTTTACTTTCACCATATACTGTGTGAGGCTTAAATTCTTGTTCGTCATCAGGAAGAGGCTCACTTAATGATTTATAAACATATTGGGTTGAGGTTATTATAACTCTGCTGATTTCTTTTGAGTTTTTAATAACATCTAAAAGATTTTTAGTCCCAAAATGATTCTCATTATAATCTTCCAGATTTGAACTTAATGTATCGGTTCTGGCCGCTAAATGAATTACTGTTTCGGGCTTATATTTATCGAATGCTTTTTTTAACCCTTTGGTATCCATGAGGTTTCCTTTTACCCAGAATTCTTTTTGTTTATCCGAGAAAGGTTCTTTTTTATCGAAATTAATAATATCATGGTACCCTCTCTTTTGTAAAGTTTCAATTAGATTAGTACCAATAAATCCAGACCCTCCTGTTATTAAAATTTTCATTTGTTATCTATTATTGAATTTACAAAGGTCCGAACCGAGGTCACATAAGCCTCCTCTGAAAATTTATGTTTTGCTCCTGAAATTGCTTTATCAATAATTTGTTTTTTTAGGTAGGGGTCGGACTCCAACCTAGATAAAGTTCTTTCTAATTCATTAAAATCTTTAATAAAGAAACCGGTCTTTCCGTCTTCAATAATTTCTAAACTTCCTCCATTTGGAATAGCTAAAACAATCTTGCCTGCTAACATTGATTCTACAGTAACTCTTCCAAAACCTTCGTTTCCTGATAGCATTAAAAAATAATCGAATTCTTTGAATATTTTTTCTGGGTCTTTTAAAAAACCATGTAAGATCACGTTATTGGATAGGGAATTCTCCTCGATTAGATCAGTGATCTCTTTCTTGTATTGGCCGTAACCCTCTCCAAAAATATGTAAGGTTGCAGGTAATCCAAGATCTCGTAGTTTAGCAAGATATTTTACTGCTAAAGTGTGACCTTTTGATTTTTGAAGAACTCCGATTGTAGCAATATGAATTCCATCTTTGTTACATTTATAATTATGGAGGTCAGAGTTGAAAGTTATTCCATTATAAATGACCTCTGAAATATTTTTTTTGTCTGTAAAACCTTGGTTTACGTAATTATTAACAGCCTTTGAGACATAAATTACGCCATCACTATTATTTATATATTTCCTTTTTACTTTATCTCCAAAGATGAAGAATGAACCATGATCTAGTGACATGAATTCTCGAATATGCGAAATATGTCTGCATTTGATTATCCTAGAGATGATAATGCCTAAATTCTCTGCACTGGTATTAGAATAAATCAAATCTGGTTTGAATGACCAACATCGGTAAATCAAAAGAGGTAAGATGAGAATATCGTAAAGGATTAGAAATGGCAATGCCAAATGTGTGAATCTGAGTTTGAAATATAAGAATGAAGAAAAAAAGTAAAAGTGACAAACTGGAATACCAAGGCTCTTTAAATGTTTCTGAAAATCTCCTTTTCCAGGAGTGAAAACGAGAATTTCATAATCCTTTTGATTTTGAAAGTCTTTGAGAACACTTAGAAGAGACTTATTGGCACCATACATTAAATTATAATTCGTAACAAAAACTACTCTCTTAGGCATCAAATTGATATTTTATTAAGTTCGGTAATTATAAAATCTACAAAAGCATCCCACGAGTTTTCTTTTATAAACTTCTTCTGAATGCTTGTTTGAACACCTGAATGTATGTGTTTGTGACTAGTGTAAATTTCTAGTATTTCATCAAATGAATCATATGTTTGAACTAAACCATTTTTTCTAAGATCTAAGAAATTACCAAGTGATGGACCAATTATAAAGCTAGCCCCCTCTTCTATAGTTTTTATAAGAGCTCCCGAACTATAGACGGAGCCGTCTGAATGTGTAAAAAGAACACAATTTGAATTAGAGATATTCTGTTTCAACTCTTCGGGAGTTAAAAAGCTATTAACAATTTCGATGTTATTGGAATTGAACTTTTTTAGTTGGTTGAAGTATTCATCACTTTGACATTTGCCTACAATACGAAGCTTTAGTGAGTTAGCAAGTATACTTTTTTCCCAAAAAGATAGAAATAACTCTACTCCTTTATACTTATGTAGATTTCCCCAAATAAGAATGTCTACATCTGGCTTTTTAAATTCCTTTTTTGGGTATATATATTCTTCGAAAGGATGATTGAAAAATTTGATTTTGTTTTTTAAATAGGAAAAGTCTTGTAAAGCTGAATTGGAATGTACTAAAATAAGAGATGATAATCTCTCTAGTTTCTTTCTTATCTGAATCATACTAGAAAGGTGTTTATCGGAATGCGATACCTTATTATGTAAAATCCACACTACTTTTACTTTCCTCAATGCTAATAATGGAAGGATAAGGCGTAATAGTAAATATTGTATATCTCCAAATTTTCTATATTTAATATCTTCAATCCAATTCAGAAAGAGAATGTCGACTTTGAAAAAATATAAAAAAAAATCTAGTACACCATAAGAATTTGTATGGCCGTCAATACAATTTATGCCATGCTTAGTTAAAGCTAGCTTTAAGTTATTGGTATATGGATTATTATCAATAAATCCATTCGCGGCACTATCTGGATAGACAAATGCTGTTATCTTTTTTGTTCCCATTCTAATAAAGTAGTGAAGAGTTTTTTTGTTTCAAATAACTAGATTAGCGATGTATTAATGAAAGCTATCTTCTAATTTGTGCCAAAGGATTTAATGAAAGAGATAAAGATTATTTTGTAGCTAAGCCCTTTGGGTTTATAAAAAATCCAGTAATACAAATTATTAAGCCTTCTTTTTTTCATTGATTTTGTTAATGTGTAAACCAATTTATTCTTTAAAAACTTACTTATATTTTTTGTTAGTAGTCTATGGAATTCTATCTCTATTACATTAGATGGCTTATTCTTTTTCAAGAATGATACGAGCCAATCTATATATTGGAAGTCGGACTCGATTTTTAGAGAATTATTACCAGTAGAGGTTATTGAATACGAATTACTTCTGTAGTTAAAAAGAGGCTTGTTTGTATGAGTAATTCCTTCGCCAATTGCCGCAATATATGCTGTTATATCATCAGATCCCCATGCAAGAGGAAGTGAGTAGAAACCGTTATTTTGTATAAGAGTTTTTCTTTGAAAAATAAAATCAGATATATATTGACTTCTTTTTTGGTTTAGCCTGTGCCATATGTTTTCAAAAACGGATTCATGTTCCGGCCATGATTCTGTAAAGCTGATAAGTTTACTTTTCTCATCAATTATTTTACTACGACAATGAAATACTTTACAATTCGGATTTAGATTTATTAATTTATCGAATTCTTCGAGATAGTTTTTTTCCAACACATCGTCGTCTCCCATAATCATCACATAATCACCTTTTGAAATGTTTAGTAATTTGTTCCAATTTGTGACTAAATTGTGAGCACCTTGATTTGTTTCATTTTCCAAATATGTAATGCGGGAATCAGGAAAGTTAGAAACTACTTGTTTCAAGGGGTGAGGAGAATAGTCATTGAGAATAATTAATTCAAATTCTTTAAATGTTTGGTCAAGAATACTCTGGATGGAATATTCTAGGAACTGTATTTTGTATGCAGGAAGTAAGATAGAAAATCTCAAATTAGTTTTTTTTTAAATGGTACTCCCAATCATAAAGGTATAAGGCTATACAGTAAAAGGGAATGGCAGATGATTCCATAAAATAGTCGGAGGTAATTAATAAGCTTATATTGATAATAAAGAATACTCTTAGATAAGCACCGCTAGTAAGTAAATTACTAAATACAACCTTGAATTGAATCAGAAGAGCTATTATAACGTATATAATGCCAAATTTACTAAAAGAACCAACAATACCGATGTCGCTTTGATAGAGCCCCATGGATTTAAGCCCATTAATAAAACGTCCATAATTGGTAGAATCATGAGCTAAACCGTTTCCAAAAAAGTAAGTAAAAAGCCCCCCTGAATTGAATTTTTCTGTGAAGTATTTAAAGGAAATGTATCTTACATTATCTTTTGATAATTGGTCTATTGTGGAGTCAATATAACTATTGAAGAGCAAATCGGAGTAATATATTATTCCACTGAGGAGAAGCAGCCCGAAAAAGGTTCCAATTATTATAAATCGGAAATGCCTCATATAAAATGGAAGTATTAAGGCTCCGATTAGGGTTCCAAATAAAAATTGACGGGTAACGTAAAAGTACATTCCAGTAAGAAAAAGTCCTGCATAAAAGAATTTTCTCCATTCTTGTTTCGCTATTAATGAAGAAACAGTAAAAAAGAATGCCAGCATGGCGAAATGATGTCTGTAAGTCATCAAACGATAAATTCCATAACGAATTTCCACTGCTGAGTTAATTGCATCCATTCGCGTGTAAAACCAAATTCTTGGATAAGTTAATTGTTGTATAACAAGAAGGAATGTCCAAACTACTCCAATCCAAAAGATGATTTTTTGTAAAGATTGGGCTTTTATTTTAATTTGATGAAGGCGGAAATAGAAAAGCCAAAGTAAAACAAACCTGCTAGTTTGTATAGTTAAAGATATTGGCTGTTTATGAATTATAAGAGCGGGAATTGAACTGAATAATACAACCAGAATAAGAAAAAATACGTATTTTTTGAAATTTGCATTTTTCAGGTTTATTCGATTTATAAACATCTGAGAAAGGAGGTAAACTATTAAAACTATTTCAAATAGTTTATAAATCTCCGTTGGAATAGGTCTAAATGACCAAAAGTTAATACTAAGTAAAACTATTAGGGTTACTTCAAGTATTTTTTTATTTTCTTTCACTTTTAATACGGAAAAAGGATTTATGCTCTTTTCACAAATTGTCGAATATCTGAAAATCTAAGTATTCGGCTTAAAAATAGAAGTAAAAGAAATAATGTAGTCCATAAAATAGATTTCTGTAAAATATCTAAAATTAATTGCAGCTTCAAGAGTTCAATAGATTTGACTAAAAAGAAGGATAAAGCACCCATCAAAAGTGGTTTGAAGAAAGATAGGAAGATGGAAATACTTTTTAAATGAAGAACTCTAGTATTGAAGAACAAATAATAGAACAGCATTTGGATGATAATATAAACGGCATACCCAATCACGGCTGAGCCAGCACCAAGGGATTTTGAGAGTATAATATTTACAAGAATGGATAAAACACTGGCAAGTGCTGTACTTATAACAAGTGCTTTAGTTTTTCCTGATGATAATACTAGACTTGCAACTGGTGTGTTATGTAAATAGAGGAGAATAGTCAGAACCCAAATACTTAAATAATTATCCAAGTAGATATAATTAGTCCCAACATATAAGGTTAGTATGCTTTTTGAGTTTAATATAATTGGGAAACACAATATGCAGCTAATAATGGAGGTGTAAAGAGTTCCTTCTATTGCGAATTTATTTAGTTCATCCTTATTGTTTTTAAGTAATAACTGCGAAGTTTTCGGAAGAAAAATGGGTAGTAATAATCCTCCAATAGAAGTAATGAAAAGCGTAATAGTCTCCATTATTCTGTAGTCGGCCACATTTTTTGTGCTCATAGAGGGTTCCGAGAAAATCCCCAAGATGATAGGTCGAAATTTAGAGGCAGTGAAGGAAAATATACCAATTGCCAATATCGCTAGGCCATACCGCATTATTGGCCAAAAATATTCGAAATTTAAAGAGGGAAGAACCGAGGAGATTAACTTGTTTTTATATGTTATTAGAATAAGAGGTAGAAGTACTAATGCATTAAGAAATGAGAAGATGAAAAAGTATGTACCAATAGATAGTTTTAGAATGGGAACTAAGAGTACCAAAACCAATTGAAGTATATTTTTGATTAAATCAGTAATGTGTAGTAGATAGATTTTTTCATAAGCAGTAATAACCTGGCGAAAGACTGATGAAACCCAGTTAAAGATTGTGAAAAATGAAATAACATATATTAGTGTTTTGAATATTTCCTTTTGTTCAAGCTCCAAGTTGAATATTGAATCAGAGAAGTAAGCAACTATAATAAGAAGGATGGTATTTATAATACCGATTCCGAAATAAAATGATATGCTAGATCTTGCTACAGAATTAATTTTTACTAAATCTTTTTTTTGTAGCCATTCCGAAAAGAATTTTATGGCTCCGATGTTGATACCGAGATCTAATAGTGCCATGTATGCATTAATAGCTAAGCCCATACTAATAAGGCCAAAATTACCTTCGCCAAATTGTAATATTAACAATGGAACTGTAAAGAATTGAATTAATGCATTCAACACTTTACTCAATGCCCCAACTCCAAAGGATTTAATGTAGTAAATCAAAATAATTATTTTTTCCAGTAATCAAATTTCTTAATCTCTTTTAAAGGATTACCGCTATAAATAGAATTAGAGTTTTTTATTGATTTATGTACACAACTATTCGAGCCAATAACTGTCATTTTTGGAATAGAAACGCCCTTTAATATTGTAACATTGGTACCTATCCAAACGTTATTTCCAATAGTAATATCTGACGAGAAATTACTTTTTTTTGCTTCTATGAAAATATCATGAAAGTCATTGTTCATAATCAGAGTTTCCCATGAAATTAAACAATCTTCTCCAATCTTTATGTTAGAATTACCAGATGAAATAATCATAGATTTACCAGAGAATACTGTACCGTCGGAAACATTTAATTCGCTTTTTGGACCTATACTTAAGCCTATTCCTCTACCCATCGTTACTTTTCCGTTTATTCTTAGAACACCTGATAAGTTTAGCACGCTGCTAATTTTTTTCGAATGTCCCCCTACTATTTGTTTTCCGATTATCAGTCTGCTTTCCTCTTTTTTGTCAATGATAATTTCTCCATTACTATTTTGAATTTCTAAAGGACCATAAACTATGATATGGAACTGGAATTTTGCCCAACCCTTAACAAGAAGTAGGTTGCAGATTATAGTTTTCAGGATATTTATTCCTCGAATATTATTCACCTTCTTTTTTTTTAAAACCTTTTCAAAGAACCTGCAAACTCTTTCAAATTAGCGATTGGTGAGTTTTTAATAGCTAAAGCAAAGCTACCAAATCCAATATGTCTTAGGAAAATACCTTTTTTAATCATAAAGGCTAAACTTCTCCAAAAACTTACTTTTCTTCTATTGTATTGGTAAGGTTGAATTTTCTTAAGATTTTCTAACGGTATCGTTGAGGATTCTATTTTATTTTGGGATTCTAATTTTTTGAAAAATGTATCCGCTTTTTTATTTCTAGTGATTACTAAGCTTAAACCTTTTTTTTCCGAAAATGAAGGGTATCCATCTTCAGTTTCCCAGGCATCCCCTATAGAAATATCGGCTTGTATGCCAATGCCATCAGGACATATTTTACATCTCGGATGTAAGTGCCTATTCAGTACTTTTCCCCAAGAATTATTATAGGTCTCGGTAAATCTTTTTCCAGAATTATCTTTAAATGAAAAATAGCCAGGCCATCCTTCTCCGCGGTACTTTAAAGAGTTAATAGGTTCTTTAGCTCCAAGTTTCTTTACCATCTCGCTGGTACCTCTAAATGAGGGCATGCCGGCACAAAAGATGGAGATTTTAAGGAAAAACCGATCATTAAACTCTTTGTAAGTATTCAGGAAGTTTTCTAACGCTGAAATATCACATGGTTTTCCAATGAAACAGTATATATCACTACTACTCTCTAAAATTTCAATTAGTTTGTCAAAAATCAAAGAAGGAGCATATCTTGAGCCTGCGGCATTCAAAACATCTTGTCTAGTTTTACTTATAGTTATTTTATTCTTAGTATAGTCTGAAGTGTCTGAGGCAACTTGCATAATGCCGTCTACACTTTTACTTTTCAGCAGTTCAATTGCCATACCGCTAATTATTCCTCCTGAGGATGCTAAATCTCTAACTTCTTCATTGGTATAAAATGCAGAATAAATACCCTCGTAATTACCCCAGAGTTTACTTTTAAGGGGTGTTGTGTTTTCCAAGCGTAATCCCGGACAAATTTTATTAATTGTTTGAATGGTTTCTGATTCTATTTTTTTAAGAGTTTTGGGTCTAAAAAAACCATCTTTTAATTCCATTGAAATAGAATCTGGGGGGGCTAATGTTTTACACATTCCACAACCCAAGCATAGATCTGAAGTGACTATTCTATCAAGATTTACCATTTTCCAAAATTGTTCTCTTTAAAATATCTTTAATCTCTAGGAGTCTCGGTGTGATTTCTGTTTCATGGATAGATTCAATCTCTTTTTTTAATTGAATTCTGTTATTAAAACCATCTATGATAGTTTTAATATTATAATCAAGTTCGTAGTTGACACAATCAGCCATATGTTTATATCCTAATGATTCGTTGAATAGACCATTGAATTTCCTACTATATGCCAATGGTACAACGGGTACTTTCGTTCCAAAAGCAGCTATACAGGCATGCATTCTACCACCTATAAAAAAATCCATTCCGCTTATAAAACTTTTAGCCTCAATAGGGGAATTAAATCTTGGTGCAACTTTAACATTAGGAAATATTTCCTGAACATTCAGGGATGTTTCGTAGTCATCCTCTATTGGTTGATTTTCAGGTATAACGTGAGGAACTAAATAAATTTCGACGTCTTGAATGGAGCTAAAGAATTCAATAGACTTGATGATTAATTCCTTAAAGTCTGTTTTGAGATTAAATTGATTGTTTCTGAGATAACCTCCATTCCAAAGTAAACCAGATACATTTATTCCAACTTTAATTTTTTTGTTATCCTTTTCTGTTCTCTCAAATGGCATATAAAATGCCATATCTACAGTTTCTGAAATCAAATCCGAAGGGAGGTAGTCTTTGCAGTATTCAAAGCTTTTTTTATCTCTAGCCATTACCGAGCTTAATAGTTGCATTGTCTTGAAAGCTTCGGTTTTTACTTTTTTGTCATAGAAAGGTCCTATTGTTTGAGGCAGTAAAACCTGAGAGATATTTTTCTTAAGAAAATGTTTTTTTGAATTTAGGATGCGATTAAAGCGGTCTTCCCCATAAATATCTGAAAAGCTATCTCCCTCTCCAACATCAAAAACCATTTCAAAATTTGATAATTCATTTAAGCGATATCTTTTCTGCAAAAAAATCATTTTTACAGATGCTTTCCAGTTTCCAAGATCCAGCCCGATTATATTATCGAATTGATATATTTTTTTATTAATCTCAAGTGTATCTGAACTCATCTTAGAGCTTCCAAAAAAGGTGATTTCTGGTTTTATTTGAAGTTCTTCAAAAACATCAGTTAGAAGAGTAAGTGCACTATATGCTAGAGCACCAACACCTAAGTTTTTATTATAAGGGTTAGCCCAAGTAATTGCAATTTTCATTTTAGATAGTTAGTCTTTATTTTTAGCCATTTTCTAGTAATATAATCTCCGCTACTTTTTGTTTCTCCATAATATCCGCCGTACCCATACCCGTATCCGTAGCCATAATCTGCAGAATTCTTGTAGTTAACGGCATTGAAAATAATATTAAGAGACTTGAAAACATTTTTTGCCTTAATGGTTTTGATATGTTGTAAATAAGCTTTTGGTGTACTTTCATGTCGAACCAGATAAAAGCAGGCATCCGCCAAAGGTGCCATTAACTCAGCGTCAGTTACAAGCGTGGTAGGAGGAGTATCTATAAGAATAAAGTCAAAGGAAGGCTTTAGAATGGCTATCAATTCATCCAATTTCCCGTTGGCTATGAGCTCGGAAGGATTCGGAGGTATAGGACCTGACGGTATAATATATACGTTCTTTATCATGGTTGCCTGTATGAGTTCAGCCTCCTTCGCTTTACCAATCAAGTAAGTGGATATGCCTTTATGGTTTAATACATCCAAATATTCGTTTATCTTAGGTTTTCTTAAATCCAATCCAAGGATAATGACCTTCTTGTCTAACAAACCTAAGGATGCAGCCACATTGGTAGTGATAAAGCTTTTTCCTTCGCCACCAGTTGATGAAGTAATGAGCACAGTCTTGCATTCATTATCTTTTTCACCAGCAAAGAGGTATTGCATGTTGGAACGTATCATTCTGACTTGTTCAGAGATAAAGGAACGACTGTTCACATCTAATACTTCTCCCTCTTCATCTTTAGATTTTCGGCCTACTTCACCAAAAACGCTTAGACCTGTTTTATCTTCAATTTCCTTTTTAGATTGAACGGTATTGGTTAGGAGGTCTTTAATGTTAATTATACCAGCAGGGACTATTAGTCCAAGTAAAAGTCCTAAAAGAGCCACTATTTTCTTTTTAGGTTTGATGGGTTCATTAGAAGTGTAGGGGAAATCTACCACTCTACTATCTGTCACCGTACTGGCATAGGAAAGGGCTGTCTCTTCACGTTTCTTTAGGAGTAACAAGTATAGATTTTCTTTGATACTGGCCTGTCTTTTGATTTCTACATACTCTCTTTCTTTTCTAGGAATGGTGCTTATAGCTCCTTCCAGTCTTGCATTTAGAGCTTGCAAGCTATTTTGGGTCACTTGTAGCCCAGACTTTTGGTTTCTGAGATTTTCCTTGATGGCCTGTTTGATATTCGTCATTTGGGTATTGACCGTTTCCAAGAAGGGGTTGGAAGCCGTAGTACTTCTGGCGAGCTTCTCTCGTTCCATTTCCAAATTGGACAATTGGGAGATATATGAAGTTAATACCGGATCGCTCACCATCAAGGTAGATGGAGAGATGTTTCCGATTTGGTTGGAAGAAAGATATCTTTCCACACCTTCCATCACCTTCAGCTGTATATTAACTTCATTCAGCTTGGTATCATTATCTTTTACTTTTTCCAAGAAAAGATTGGCCTCTGTACTTAAATCTGTGATGCCCGCAGAGCGTCGATATTGTTCCACATCCTGTTCCACATCCCCAAGCTCAGAGGTGATGAGTTTTAGTCTATCCTCTATAAAGTTGAGGGTACTCGTGGCTTCTCTGTTTTTATCTTCTAAAGAAGCAAAGGCGTATTCATCTAAAAGTTTACGCATAATGTCCTTTCCTTTTTGGGGTAAGGCATTTTCTGAGCTCAGTTTAATCACCGTACTTTTCTGGTTAATGAGTTCGGTACCCAGGCCAGCTATCATATTAGATACCAGTGCATCTCTATTGGAAAAGTTTACTTTGATAAGTTCATTATTGAAATTATATGTTTTGGAAGAGTTTTTTGTAGTATCCGCCTGAAATACTCTTATGGAGCCATAAGGGCTGTCTACCCTATCAGAATACAGGAACTCCCCCATTAAAGCCTTGCTTTCATCCAATAGGGCATATCTAGAACTATCTAATATTTTGATGTATAAGGGATTCTTAAAGGCATACCCTGTGAGTTCCGTCGCATTAATTTTAATAGGAGAGCTCTTGTAGAGCTCTACATCTCTTACACTACCTTCATTCCAATAACTAACGGTAAGATTCAAGTCGTCTATTACTTTTTCTATCAGTGCACGGGAGCGTAAAACTTCAATTTCGTTTTCTACGAGTTTACTTCCTCCCATAATATCGAGTTCTGACATCATTTCCATGCCCGAAGACATTCCTTTTTCTTCATCCTTAACCAAAAGAGTAGCGGATACTTCATAAATGGGGGTACTGTATCTGAGATACAGAAAAGCCGCTGTAAGACAAATAAAGGTAGATATGGCAAACCAATACCAGTAGCGTAAATATTTAAAGACAAAAGATCTCAAATCAAAATCGTCTTCTTGGTCTTGCCAGATGTTTTGGTCCGTATTCATTAGCTGTAAGGGGTTTTTATTAATGTTTCTCGTTGAAAAGAGAAGATTTATCTCAGGAATATGTTGAGCAATACGGCAAGTGTAGTGGCTATCCCTGTATAAATAGGTACCAATTGTACACGCTGCTCTGTACTGGTCACCTTACCTTTTATAGGCTGTACATATATCACATCACCATTTTTAATATAATAGTAAGGGCTTTTAAAAACTTCCCGGTTCAGCAAGTTGACGGTCCCTATTTCTCTGATGCCATGGGCATCTCTAATGATGGTAATGCTATCTCTTTTACCATAGATAGATAAGTCGCCGGCCATGGCCAAGGCTTCCGGTAAGGTGGTTTTGTCGTCTAATAAATTGAAAGTACCTACTTTGGAAACTTCACCCAAGACGGAGAATTTATGATTTAAGAAACGAACGTTGACCGCAGGGTTTTTTAGATACTGCTCAATTTCTAGTTTTACTTTGTCGCTGGCCTGCATAAGTGTGAGGTCTTTCAAATATTGTTTGCCAATAAAAGGGATAACAACATTCCCTGAAGAATCCACCCTATATCCTAAGGGTTGTCTAGAACCTACAGCTCCGCCACTTTGACCTGGAAAGGTTGACATTTGTAGGGTGTTGATGTTTAGGAAATTGAGGATTTCGTTGGATTCCTCGTTTAAACTGCTCACAGTGATGGCCAGAATGTCTCCTTGGCTTATTTTAGAAACGGGTGCCACTATGGTTTCTAAATAGGTCGGGTTTGCTGCCGTGACACCGCCTTGGAAATAAACAAACTTGCTGGTATTGACACAGCTCGTAGTCAGGGCCACCAGGCCTAAAAAGAATAGTTTTGAGAAAGTCTTCATTTTATGGGGTTTATGTTGAAGGGCAAAAATAAAGATGAAAACTTTATGAATTGTCCTTAGGGCCGGCTTTAGCTTTATTTCTATGTTGTGTGTTTTTTATTTCAGGAATACGCCCTACAAGACGGCTCCGCCCTTTCAGTCCCATGGTGTTGGAACCTAAAATTATTTGACCTGAGCAGTATACTATAAGTTGCCCGCTCTATATTTATTTCTAAAACCTTGTTTCAGCACCTTATGAAGGGTGCTGAAACTTTATAAAATGCCTTGAATACGATGAGAACTTTAGTACATCTCTACAGGGTCTGCAACACCCCTGTCTTTAAATAATTTAACATCAGACCATACCATGTCTTTTACCAGAGCTGGCAAATCGTATTTTGGAGTCCAGTTTAATTTCTTTTTACATTTGGAAGGGTCACCAATCAGTAAATCCACCTCTGTTGGTCTAAAGTATTTAGGATCTACGGCGACTACTTTCTGTCCTATGGCAATCTGGTATTCTGGATTAGAGCAAGATGCTACCGTTCCTATTTCTTCTAAACCTTCACCTGTAAAGCTTAAAGTAATGCCCAGTTCTGCAAAAGCCATTTTGATGAAATCTCTAATGGTGGTGGTGATACCCGTGGCTATCACAAAGTCTTCTGCTTTTTCCTGCTGAAGGATAAGCCACATGGCTTCTATATAATCTTTGGCATGGCCCCAGTCTCTTTTAGAATCCAGATTTCCCATATATAGGCAATCAGACAATCCCATGACCATTTGTGCCAGGCCCCTCGTGATTTTCCTGGTTACAAAGGTTTCTCCCCTAAGTGGAGACTCATGGTTGAATAGAATACCATTACAGGCAAACATATTATAAGCCTCTCTGTAATTCACGGTAATCCAATAGGCATACATTTTGGCTACCGCATATGGAGAACGAGGGTAAAATGGTGTCGTTTCTGATTGTGGTACTTCTTGAACCAAACCATATAACTCTGAAGTAGAAGCCTGATAAATTTTAGTTTTCTCTATTAAGCCTAAGATTCTAATGGCTTCTAGGATACGTAGAGTACCTATGCCGTCTACATTGGCTACATATTCTGGTTGGTCAAAACTTACTTTAACATGAGACATGGCTCCTAGGTTGTAAATTTCGTCTGGCTGAACTTCCTGTATAATTCTGATGAGGTTCGTAGAATCACTTAAGTCACCGTAATGTAAAACAAATCTTACGTGTGCTTCATGAAGGTCTTGATAGAGGTGGTCTATTCTGGCAGTGTTAAAAAGAGAAGATCTTCTTTTTATACCATGTACCTCATAGCCTTTGTTCAGTAAAAACTCGGCAAGGTACGCCCCATCTTGACCGGTTATACCGGTTATCAGTGCCTTTTTCATTCGTATTTTTTTAGTTTTCAATCTAAGGAGAAACGAGTACCTGAAAAAAATATATTCGCTGCTCTCTTAAGTGGCGGCAAGAATGGGATTTTGAGATTACGAACAAAAAAATATAGACCGGTTTTTTATTATTCGGTCAAAGGTTCGTCTGATAGTATAACTTTATATCAGAAAAATCAAAAACGGTTCTCTAAGTATCGAAATTTTGTATGGTGGTCTATACTTTTGACCAAAGTATCATTCTCCTAGAGCCCAAAAGCCTTGATGTTAAATTATTTTAAAGGTTTTCCCTCGGGTCATACGCTGATTATCGGATATGGATATGCTAAAGGGGGTGTTGATACGGACGAAAGTTTTTTTAGGGGAGAAGTGCTTAAGAGGAGATAGGAAAAAGCAATAATAAGTGCTATACTAAAGGGCTTTATTTCTTGGTATGGGCATCACAGTTTTCCGTTAATTTCAAAGTTTTTCTTACCGCCCACAAAAAGCATTTGGTAGCCTTTAATGTCATAATAAGAAAGATGTCCATCTTGGAATAGTGCAATAATATTTTTGTGAGAACTGTACAGGTAATTGTCTGAGGTATGTTCTGAAATGACTTTAATCACCTCACCTTTTTCGTTCTTTAAAATAGTCAATGAATTTACCGGTAGGTTTTCACCCTCTTTGAGGTAGTAGCTAATTTCATTCTCGGTCTCTTTGGTATCATAACTTAAGCGGTAGGCGGCCTTGTTGATGTCAGACTGCAGTATTATTTCCAGCTCCTTTTTCCAGTCGATGTCCTTGGTTTGAAACGCTTCCGTTTTGTCGTTTATTTTGACAAACTTCTGAACTTCTGGTTTATGCGTATCTAGCCAAGCTATTTCCTGCTGGATGATGCTTTCCAAATCGAAGAAGTATTTTACTTCTGTTTTGTTCTCTTCCGGATTACAGGAAAATAAGGTCAATAAAAACAGGCCAGCAATTCCCTTAAGCATAGTTGTACTCATATGCTCCTATAAACCGAAAGAGCTGGTGAAATAGTTCGGCTAATTGTGTTTTTTGAAACGCGATGTTTCATCTTAAATAAGATGATTTTACTCCTGTGATGCACAATTTTAATGAAATAACCCATGATACGGTGTTATGATAATATAAACTGAGGCATTTACTTGTCTGGTCCTTATGCTTCACCCTATATTGATGTATTATTAACCCGAAAAGTGCATTAGAAAACCTATTATAAATTCTAAAGACCTTTAAATAAGTCACTTTAAACATAGCGATGCTATGCTTGTCGAATTTAAGTGCTGGATTTATGGTCATTTAAACTTTTATAAGGATACACTCTTCGGATCCAACGCTTTCTAAACGAGTCAATATGGGAGAAAAATCATCAAAAAAAATATTTGTATTAGATACATCTGTTTTATTATTTGACCACAACGCCATCCGCAATTTCGAAGACAACGACGTCGCCATTCCCATTACGGTTTTAGAAGAGCTTGATAATTTTAAGCTGGGCAACGATACCAACAACTTTGAAGCCAGGGCAGTTATCAGGTTTTTAGATAAGCTTTCTACCATTTCTGGGATTGACAACTGGGTGGCCTTAGGCAAAAGTAAGGGCAGGTTGAAAATCTTAATGAAGTCGGAGAAGCTGAAGGTTGATGCTTCAGAGGTTTTTGGAAGTGACAAGAATGATCACCGCATCATCAATGCGGCCTTGTCTTTAAAGGTTAATTCTCCTGAGGAGAATGTCATTTTGGTCACCAAAGACATTAATTTAAGAATAAAGGCCAGGGCCATAGGGCTGCGTTCGGAGGATTACCTCACGGGTAAGGTCAAAGATATGGCCAACCTATCGGAGGGTTATCAGGCTTTTGAAAAACTCGATTCTGAGTTTATACATAACCTTTATGTGAAAGGTGTGGTGAAAGAAAACGGAATGCTAGGTAAATCTAAATCGGCCAATGCCTATTTCACCTTAAAGAATGGAACGGAGTCGGCTTTGGCACGATATGATTTAAATACCGACATGCTTCATCGGGTAGAAAGCAGTTATGCTTATGGTATAAAACCCAAAAATACCGAGCAGATTTTTGCTTTAGACTCCTTACTAAACGATGAAATAAAACTGGTGGCCATAGAAGGCGTGGCGGGTACAGGGAAAACGCTGTTGGCCTTAGCGGCGGCTTTGGAGCAAAGAAATAAATACCATCAGATTATTTTGGCGAGACCTATTGTTCCATTGAGCAATAGAGAAATTGGTTTCTTACCAGGAGGTGCGGAAGAAAAGGTGTCTCCTTATATGCAGCCACTTTTTGACAACCTGAAGTTTATTAAAGGGCAGTTTAAGGAAACGGAGAAGAAGAGCAAGGCCATTGATGAAATGCAGGAAAACGGCAAATTGTCTATCACGGCATTGGCTTTTATAAGAGGGCGTAGCCTTTCTAATGTCATGTTTATTATTGACGAAGCTCAAAACTTAACGCCGCATGAGGTCAAAACCATTATTACCAGGGCAGGGGAGGGAACCAAAATTGTTTTTACGGGAGATATTGCCCAGATAGACACGCCCTATATGGATGAGCAGTCTAATGGACTGACCTATCTGATAGATAAACTGAAAGGGAATCATCTTTTTTCTCATATAAAATTGGCGAAAGGGGAGCGTTCTGAATTGGCGAACTTGGCCAATAGACTTTTGTAGCCGTTAGATAGTTTTATGGTTTGGTTTTGTTACTTTTATAAGTATAAACCACCACTTCATACCATGAAACTATCACCTTATACTTTTCGTCGGGTTACCGCACCCGACGAACTTCTAAATTTCAGCCATAATTATTTCAATGCCTCTGGTTTTGAAGTGGATTTAGCCTGCTTGGAAAAAGCCTATGTGTTTCAGTTTTACCATGCCGAAAAACCGGTAGCGGGTTTTGTGCTGAATATGGTAGAGCTGTCTCCACTCCGGTATTTTCATTTTTTTGAGGAGCCCGTAAAGCAAAGGATTCTAGACCATAACGAACACCGCATAACGGAGGCTCAAATTATGGAGATTACCTGCAATTATAAGACAGAAAAGTCTGCCACATTAGAGATGATGTACTATGGGTATATGTTTTGGAGTGCCTATAAGTTGGCCAGAAAGTTTGAAAAACCTTATTTACTCGGAGGGTCAATCACCAATAAGATAAAGTGGGTGCAAAACGATGTGATGCGTTATACGCTTTTCCATGGCCCCATTATCCATGCAGGCTTAAATGCCAATTCGGAAATGGAAATGCTAGAGTTGTACTACTGTAAATTAAGTACGCTGTGGTATAATGTTTTTAAAACGGGTGTGAAGAAATATGTTTTTAAGTTGTGAGCCTTATGTCAATAAACCCGTTTTTTTCATAAAAACAGCCACATCGGCAGCCGATTTAAATTGGGTGTCATTAAAAAAAAGTCTGGCTTTGTTCAGAATGTTTTTATTATAACTGTGTACCGTCTGAATAGAAAGGTTTTCCTTTTCTGCAACGTCTTTGGCGGTCATGGGTTTTCCAGAAGCCTTCACATATAAATTGAGCAATAACAGTTCCCTTGTGGTAAAGGGATTTTCTTTTTGCGGGAGGTTGTTAAAGATACTTTTGACCAATCCATCAAAGATTTCTCTTAGGCCTAAGTCTACATCATAAAACCTAGGATTTGGAGCTTCGTTTTCAAAAGGCTTTACAATCACAAACTCCGACAAATAAGAAAGGATTTTCCCTTCCTTCGACATCTGCCAAACGGAAATGGTTCTTTTACAGAGTAGTGTTTCTCCATCTTTATTTCGGATGGGTACCAATGCCACAAATTTAGGCTTCATAAAGCTGATAAAAGTTTTATCTGCCATTCTAAAGGTTTGCTTGCCCAGCAAAAAAATGAGCTGCCTCATGGAGCCTTCTGGAAGTAAACGGAGGTAGTCTTTATAGGTAAATTGGTTTTCGGAAAAGCCTAGTTCTTCCAATCCGTTAATTCCTGTCAGTTCTAGTTTTAAAAAGTCCACCACAAAGTAAAAGGTCTCTTGTCTTCTACCAATTTTTAGTTTCTCCAGCTCTTCATTTTGTTGACTTTCAGGGATGATGCCCTCGTGGCTATCTAAGTCACCATAAAGCTCTTTTACAAACTTTTGGATATCAATAAATTCCTCTTCAAAACTTTTTTTTGCCATATCAAATACTTTTCACCCTAGGGTAGGGTATATAGTTGTTTTCTTAAATGCCCATCTTTGAAACACAGAAACGGAAACTAATCATAGTGTTATCAAATGGAATGATATTTTATGTTATTCTTAGTTTACGGTCAATTTTATAGTCAAGAAAGTCGGTCCTTTATAGCCTTTCTCCTCTACATGAATCCAAATAAAATGTTCGCTAAGAGCTAGTTTGCCCTCAAAGAGGGCAAACTATTGTCTTATGTGGTGAGGTCATCGCACCTCTTATAGTGATTGGTTAGGTGATGTTAATTTTTACTTTTATGAGGTTTTTTAATTGGGTTTAAGAAATCGCTTGAGCCACCACCGCTTTCATCTTGGCGAGTCCCAGTTTACTGGCTTCTAAGGCATCCATTTTCCAAACGTCTTCATTAAAGATCTCTAGAGAGAGAGCAATAGGCACATTTTTGGCATTTAAGATACCCAAAATCTCTTTAAACGGAGCATCTCCATCGCCAGGCATGACCCTCATGGCATCTGTCAACAAATTCTTTTCGATGTTTCCAGGGTAGTCGTTCATATGAAACATCTGTATTTTACTGCCATTGATCATTTCTAGGGCTTGAAATGGCGATCCGCCTCTTCTGAGGTGATAAACATCTGGCAGTATAACCGCACGAGGGTGTCCAGACTCCGCCGCTACAAAAAGTGTTTCTCCGAAAAGGTGAAGATTTTGAGAGAAACCCCAAAGTTCTAGTTGCGGCAAAACACCCATTTCATCTCCTAAATCACAGATAACGTTAAAGCGTTCCGCGGCTTTTTTAAGGTCTAAGCCCGGCTCTTTGGTGGCACCAAAGGGCGGTGCTGCAATTCTTTTGCAACCAATCTGAGCCAACATGTCCATCTCTCTTTTGGTTTGCTCTATGGCTTTATTTCTTTTCTCATCATTATCCACCACCCATTCGGCAAAGCCTATGGAATCTTCAATCACGATGCCCAGATCGGAAGCTTTCTTTTTAACGTCAGACAGTTTTCCGCCTGCTTTAACATAGGCTTCTAAAGTTCTCATCCATATTTCAATGCCATCAAAACCAGCTTTGGCAGCGGTTTCAATTTCCGCCATCAGGCCAAGATTCTGTTTCATGATGGTGCTTGTATTCAAGCAGAAACTGAAATTGTGTTTTTTCTTTGGTCCACTGGCGGCCATTAAGTCCTGCTGACTACCCAAAGCCAAAGCGGCACCCGTGGCTAAAGTAGATTTTATAATATCTCTCCTGTTCATTATTAATGTTTAAAATAAGTAGGGCTAAGTAAGCAGCATCCATTCACTTAGCCGAAAAATAGTATTTAAAAGTGCCCAACAAAAGTTTCCTCCAAATCACCTCATATTATAAAGTGAGTGTCCATTAGAAATGAACAGCATGGTCTTCACGGAGCGTTTACAATGTGTCCATCGATGTTAACGCTGAGCTTCTTGAAGTGTGAAGAACCGGTAGCTGAACTTGCCGAAGCTAGAAGTTCGTATCTGCATTTTCAAAGTTCATCTCTTTAATCCAGATGTTTCTGTAAAGTACATCATGGCCTTCGGCTTGAAGCTTCAATCCTCCAGGCACATTCGTAATGCCTTTACCACCATCATTTCCACCGTCTAAACCAGATTTCTCTCCGCCCCAAACTTGGTTAATCGTCACATTTTCATGAGCTTTTTCTCCGTTGAAATATAAAGTGACCACTGGTTTTTCGGTAAGCTTGCCATCGGCATCAAACCTTGCGGCTCTAAATTGTATATCGTAGGCGTTCCATGTGCCCACACCTTTATATAAATGGTATGGAGATTCTGATTCGTTGATAACGGCGGCCATACCATGAGACGTGGTGTCGCCATCTAAAACCTGTATTTCATATCTGTTTTGAAGGTAAACACCTGAGTTTCCACCTTCTGTGGCAATAAAAAACTCTACGTGTGCTCTAAAGTCGTTGAACTTCTTTTTGGTTACAATATCACTAGAGCCGTATTTTCCACCTTTACTGGCGGGGTCATTACTGCTAATGGCAAACTTTCCGGTCTCTTGGTTTTCTACGGGCAACCATTTTATAGGGTCCGCGGCCAAGAAGCCTGGGCCCTTCCAGTATTCCCATTTATCGAAAAGAATTTCTTTGGTGCCATCCATGTACATTTCTGCACCTTCTATGGCTGTGGCTCCCACGCCTAAGGCTATACTCTCAGTGACAGTGTCTGTTTCTTCGGTAGACTCCGCATCTGCTTTTGGGCTGCACTGTATTAGGGTTAAGCTGGCAAAAAAGGCAGCGGCAATTTTAAGATTTCTAAAATGGGTCATTTAAGTGATTTTGTTTTTTGTTATATTATTGAGCTCCTTTTACATTCATTGCGATGGTGTAAACAGATTTCGAGGCGGTGATAAAAAGCGTTTGTCTGTCTTTACCACCAAAGGTGATATTGGCCGTCCAGCCTTCCGGTACATCTATCTTTTCTATAATTTCCCCTTTTGGATTATAGATGGTGACGCCTTTGCCCACCAAATAGACATTGCCATGTTCGTCTAGCGTCATACCGTCTGAACCTTGCTCGCAGAAAAGCGACTTTTGGCTCAAAGTGCCATCTGTAGCAATATCATAAACATAGGTTTTCTTGTCGCCAATATCTGTCAAATAGATCTTCTTGTTTTTTTTATCACCAACAAGTCCGTTTGGTCTCACAAATCCATCTGCTGCAATAGTCACCTTTCCGGCTGGGCTTCTGTAAAAGACGCGTTGTTCCTCTTGCTCGCTTTCGGTATGTTTCCAATAGTCTCTTTTGTAAAAAGGGTCGGAGAAATACATACCTCCTTTTTCATCAATCCAGAGGTCATTGGGCCCGTTTAACCTTTTACCTTCCCAGTTTTTAGTTAAAACCGTGACGTTTTTTTTCTTATCTATTTTCCAGAGTTCGTTATCGCCATCGGCACAGGCAATGAGATTCCCTTGCTTATCGAAAAATAAACCGTTTGCTCGGCCAGATTTGTCCATATACAGACTCAAAACACCTTTATTGGAATATTTCCAAATTTTGTCGTTGGGCTGATCGGTAAAGAAAATGTTTCCTTTCTTATCCACGGCAGGACCTTCCGTAAAAGCAAATTGGTCGGAAACCAACTGGAGTGTCGCCCCTTCTTTTACGAGACTTTGAGCATGGCTCATGAAATTAGAAAAGAGTAAAAAGACGAGCAGACTAAGAATAGATTGTTTTTTTAATGTCAGGGTCATTGAATAGGGTTTTGTAAGGGTAAGATTTTTAAGGAGCTGGTGTGATCATGATATGTGCTCTATAACTTCCAGGAAACATAATCCATGGAGCACCTGCAGATAATGGTTTTATAGGAAGTCCTGTGCTTTCGGCGGTAGCCCAAGGAATGTAAACCACCCATCTCAGATTGGCATCTTCTTTGGTTTTTCCACTTAATACATATAGGGTAGAGGCTTTTTCTGGCATTTTTAGTTGGCCAGCGGCAGCTTCTTTTTCTCTTATTTGCTCTATTTCATCACGGCTTCTACCTTCTGCTTTCAAAGCTCGGCCTCTAGCCATAAATGGGTCAAGGTTTTGGTGATAGCAAGCCACTGAAAAGCCATCAGCAGAAGGGTCGTCTGCCAAACATATAAGGCTATTGCTTCCTTTTTTTGCTACTTCAAGGACATTTTTCGAATTATAGGCCATTACGGTGGCGTTTTCACGGTCACTTTCATCTAAGGGCAATAGGGCATCTTTTATTTGCTGACTGGTTTGAGCTGATGCTGCAAACGATAGGATGGAAATAAGGACGGTTAATATTTTCATAAGATTGTTTTTATTACAATTTAGACACATTTCTGAAATTAGTCAAAGAGTTTCATTTTCGAAAACAGAATTTTCAGAGAACAAACAGACTCTCAATGTATACATATTTAAGGTTACTTAGGCAGATAGTCGACTTTCTAGCCAAATTTGGAGTTCAGAAACGGAAGAGTAATATTATTGAATTATATTGGTCACAGGATTTAATTAAACAAAACCAAATCGAAATAATAAATTATGAAGAAGTCGCTTATTCTTATAGCCTCTTTTTGTTTTTTGATGAGCTTTGAAGGCATGGCTCAAAAAGGAAAAAAGACATCTCTCTTTAATGGTAAAGACCTGACGGGTTGGACCATTTATGGTACTGAAAAATGGTTTGTGGAAGATGGACTTTTAGTATGTGAAAGTGGCCCAGATAAAGGCTATGGTTATTTAGGAACCAACGAAAGCTTCAAAGACTTTGAAGTAACGGTAGATTTTCGTCAGCAAGCGAATGGAAACAGCGGTATTTTTATTCGCTCGTCTATAGATGGTACTAAGGTTTCTGGATGGCAGGCAGAAGTAGCCCCTCCAGG
Source organism: Arcticibacterium sp. (assembly GCF_055134445.1). NCBI lineage: Bacteria > Pseudomonadati > Bacteroidota > Cytophagia > Cytophagales > Leadbetterellaceae > Arcticibacterium > Arcticibacterium sp. Next base: position 44,205 of record NZ_JBSRVI010000027.1, on the reverse strand, counting down.
ACATGATACGGGTGGTGTTTACGAGTCTTACGGAAGAGGTTGGTTGATTAAGCCAGATCCAGCAAAAGATAAGTATCTTAAAATGGGCGAGTGGAATACCATGAAAGTGAAAGTAGTAGGTCCTACCATTACTACTTGGTTAAATGGTCATGAAATGATTACCCTAACCGACGATAAAATAGGAGCAGCAGAAGGTGCTATAGCTCTTCAAATCCATGATGGTGGAGGAATCAAAGTGGAGTGGAAGAACCTTAAAGTGACTAGACTTTAATTGACGGTTTTTGAATATTTAAGCCGCTGAGGGATAATTCTCAGCGGCTTTTTTGTGGAAGGGCTTTGGCCTTAATGTTGTTTAGAACCAAATTTCATTTCTTATTTAGATTTATTTTTTTTAGCGAAAAGTCAGCTCGCTTATCACTTAACAAGAACATAGAAGCTTATTTCATTCAAGATGCTAAGAAAATTACCAAACTGAAATTAGGAACTTGATACTTTAAATAGTTGTTTTGTAACCAATAATACCTGCCAGGCCTCTCTACGATGCTCACTTCGGCAGGTTTTCGATTTTATAGGGTTCTCAAACCTTACAATGCTACACAGATGAAATACACTAAATTACCATTTAGCATACAAAAGCAGATTGAGGTGCTTAAGGAAAGAGGTTTGAAGATAGGTGATGAAAAGAAAGCCGCTCATTATTTGTCAAATATAAGTTATTATAGATTAAGGGCTTATACATATCCTTTTCAAGATAATAGCTCTGAGAATCATCCTTTTTATAGGACAGTAAATTTCGAAGAAATCATTCAGCTTTATGTTTTTGATAGGCAATTAAGGTTATTGATTTTCAATGCTATTGAGAAGATTGAGATTGCCCTCAGAACGCAAATAATTTATAATTATGCGTTGCAATACGGAAGCCACTGGCACTTAAATCCTAGTTTATTTTATAATTCCGTGTTTTTTGCTGAGCAGATAGCATCGCTTCACAAAGAAGTGGATAGAAGCAATGAAACTTTTATAAAACATTATAAATCAAAATATACAACTCCGAAATATCCACCCAGTTGGATGAGCTTGGAAGTAAGTAGTATGGGTTTGCTTTCAAAAATGTTTGCCAATTTGAGAAAGGATAAATGTAAATCGGATGTATCTAAACATTTTGGACTCCCAAGTGCGGGAATCTTAGAAAATTGGATGTATTGTTTTAGTGTTTTGAGGAATATATGTGCACATCATGGGCGAATATGGAACCGTAGATTAATGAAAACTGTGATTCCAAGAAAAACCTCTGGGGCGTACGTAAGAGATAGAAATTTTCATGCAAATAAGATTTACGCCTATATCTGCAATATGGTGTTTATTTTGAATATTATAAGTCCGAATCATAGCTTTAAACAGAACTTGCTCACATTAATGAAAGGCTGTCCTTTATTACAAGAAAAGGAAATGGGATTCCCTCAAAATTGGCAAAAAGAGGCGTTTTGGAAATGAGCTTTTCCTAAAATTGAATTACCACTTTATAACAATTACACTAAGGAAGAAATTTGTTGATTTTGTATCAACAGTACACACCACGCTACCCATTTGAACAGCGTCCTAGGGTGTGTCTTTTTTTATCAAGTGCCGCCCTTGACCAAAACTATCCGCTGATTATCGGCTTTATTGATGGATTTGATAAAGTTAACCCACTCTGTATAGAGTGCCTTGTCATAAGTGCCACCCGTGAGTGTGACTTTTCTGTAATAATTGATATTGTTATCTGCTCTGCTCACCCTAGAAACATAAGTTCCAAATGGGCTTTCCAGTAAGATCTCATTGGGAGATTTCTCTGTTTTATAACCTTCAGGAATATGAAAAAGGATTTCGTCCGAGTCTTCTACGGTATAGACATTCGGATTAAGGAACAGTGCTGTGGTTCTTTCTTCTTTCTCTATAGGTGTACTATAAAATCCGCTTAAAATATTTGCTTTGAAAAATAGCCGTGTCCCACTGGCGGAAGCCAATTTTCTGGCCTTCAGACTAATGTTCTCCTCTATTTCTGGAAGGACTTTTTTGTGAATTTTGTAATCGAATTCGCCCAGTTCAAAGCTCGATATTTTGATATTATTATTTAAATATTCCTTTTTCTCGTCTTCCGTTCCGTTAAGAACCATACCGGTTCTGGTCATTTGTTGAATGCCTCCGTAGCTGGAGCGAATAGTGACATTTGCATTTCCGTCTTGCTCTAGCCAAACTTCTGCCGTACGTTTTTGGAAATTTTCTGGAGCCAAATAGGATTTTGTGTTTACTAAATGCCCACCCTCAGGCTTAATAAGAAGACCTTTACGGTTGCCCGTGAAACTGCCTAAAAAACCCATGGGCTCTGTTTGACTGGTGCATTCTAGCCAAATGGTATCTTTTTCTGAAGGTACGCAGGCTATCACATGATTAAAACTCATGTTTGGAAAGTTCTCTCTGTTTTTGGCGTGGCTTTTTCCGGCCATGATGAGTACTGGAAAAGCCTGAATGTCAATGGATTTTAATAGGGCTATGGTGTAATTGGTCAATGCCTTACAGTCCCCATAGCCGCCTTTGGCTACTTCAGAGGCTTCCATGGTTTGCCAACCACCTATGCCCAACTGAATACTCATGTATCGGGTGTGAGATTGCATGAACTCATAGGTGATTTTCACCTTTTCGCTTTGCGTCATGCCTGGCTTTATAAGGCTGGCGAGTTGTTTCTTGGTGTCTTCTGGAAGTTGGTCTCTGTGCTCATTGAGTTTTGCATAGAAACTGGAAATATCACTCCAGCTGTTCATTTGACCTTGGTATTTTTCAATTTCAAATACCGTTGGAGCCGTTAGTACCAAGGGGAGGTTTTCAAAGTGAGAGTATTTTTCAAAGGTTTCTCGTTTTAGATTTTGAGCAGACCAGCTTTTTTTGAAAGGGTGCGTTACAGACTTTTTAATTTCTGGCCTGTCAATGCCTTGTTCTAAAACTCTAAAAGGGATATTGTTTGCGTTTACTTCAAAGGTGGACGCCATCACTGCCAAGTTTTCTTCAGAGATAGGAGACCAGCTGGGAAAAAACATCATGTTTTTATCTTGTTTTTCAAAACTGAATTCTACCGTGAACGGATAGCTTATGTTTTCTGTGGAGAACTGAGCCAAAATCACTCTATTATCAAAGACGCCATTAGAAAACGCACTCATGCTGTAATCCTGCATATCTTTTGAATGCAGTTTCTTGATGACCTCGCCGTTAGAATCATAAAGAATACCTTCTATTTTCTTGACTTTTGAGAATTTGTCGTAAAAGGCTCTGAATGAGGCATGTTCTTCTGTAGATCTATCATTTAAAATAGTGATAGCCCAATGTTTCCTAATGTAGGAAGAACTGGGGCTTTCTATTTCAAAAATGGTTTTATCAAACCTTACCACGGCGTTCGCACCCACCAAGAGTTCCTCTGGGATTTCTGATACTGCCAAATTTTGAGCCCTTCCAAAATGGGTTAAAAGGATAAATGTTAAAATTGAAAGGACTGTTTTTGAATAGCTCATTTTAGTTTTCAATTTTAGATAAGACAATTTGTTCCGCATGTTTTTCCACTATCATATCATAAAACTCTTTGAGATAAGGATATTGGTCGGCAAAAAAGTAAGATTTCATGACCGATATTCTAGATACCACCGTGATGGTTTTTCCAGAAACAGCGGTATGATACAAGAACTTTCCGCCATTATCTGGGAGGGCTAAGTGTAATGGTTTTGGCATTTCTTCTACTTCAAAACCTTCAGGGATTTCAAATTTAGCCATGACCGTTTGGTTGGTCTTATGAGCAAAATCAATAGGGAAGTCTCTTTTTTTAGTTTTGAAAGGAGACTCGTTTATTTTGCCAACAAGAAGTGGATTGAGGTAAATCATGTCGACCATAACACCTACATCATCTTTAGTGAAGTTAAACGAGGTGGTGATGGGTCTAGCGGTATGCTCTGTGTTTTCAATATTTATTTCGGAGATTTCCCAATCTGCGAATGTTGCATGAAAGCCTTTTTTGAAGTCGGCCTCTCCCATTTTTTTGATAGATTCTCTCAGGTCTTTGGCGGGGTAGCCGTCACTCATACTTTTTATGGACCCCTTTATCTGACCATTTTCAAGGTCAAATGCCACAGAGATTTCTTCCAGTTCCGAATAAGACCCCGTAGAAGTAAGAGGAACAAACATGCCGATTCCATTGGATATTTCTCTGCCTTCATTGGATAGAGCTCTATTGGGCAAAACCCCCATGGGCAAAAGGGGGTCTGTTACGTCAATAAATAGCTTTTCATCATCTAAATATAAACTAAGAATGGTGTAGTTGAATTTGTCGAGAAGCGGATATATGTTATTGACTTTCCCATTGGTTCGGGTACTCATAATAACCGGATAGACTTCTAAGTCTGCTTCTTTCATTAGCCTAAACGTAATAAGGTTCAATGCCGTAACAGAGCCAATTTTATCATCTAAAACCTTTTTTAATTTATCTCCGGTAAAGACACCTACATAGTTATTCCAAGAGAAGTTTTTAATCATGTAGTTGTAGATAGCCTCTGCTCTTTCTCTTTTATTCACGATAGATTTAAAAGGAGCGGCCAGTTTGTCGAAGTCTGCTCTCCCGTTAAGGAAGTCATCCCATGAGTTTGATTTCAAAAGTGTGGCGTCTAGTTCACTCCAGGTCGTATTATAATTCTTTGCGGGCTGATTTGGGAAGTCTACAGAGGAAAGCTCAAACTCTACCCTAGAAATATAATCCTTCTCGGTGGTGATGAAGGGTTCATCTTTAAAAGCTGGGGCGTTTTGAACGGCAAAGCGGTATACCGTGGCAGAGGTTCTTAAGTTCAGTCCAGATACAGAAAATGATGTGGTATTGGATTCATTAATGGCTAAGGGAAGATAACCGCCCATCATTATTTGATAATAAAAATAATTGGGGATTTCTACGTTTATTTCGCTCCACCTTACCGGATTTTCACCCTGAAATCGCCAACCACCAGGTTTATTGGTATGGCTCATGGCAGACTTTTTGGTGTAGGTATATTCTATTATTGAGCCTACCTTAACATTGGGCAGAGAGAAAGTATTGGAAGAATAGTCATCATTTAATTGTTCTCTAAAAATGCTTTTTTTGTCCATTTCCGAGCTTACTACTTTTCCGTTTTCAAGGTTATGTGTTACGGCCTTTATGGCATAGATTTGATCAGCATTGCTGCTTTTCTCAGAAAAGTATCTGATAGAAATATTTCCTTTATCTAGTTGAGATTTATTTAAAATATGTGTCCGCATATGATATACGGTTTGAATCTCAAAACCTCTTCCGGTTCTATACTGGAATGTAACATCGCCTCTGTCGTACAGTACAACGGCGTGAGGGTCTGTGGCTAAATCGGTGTAGGTGTCTTGAAAGTCGGAGGCCTTGACATCTCCAAATTTTACGTTATCTTTTTGAGCTAAGAGGTTGAAACTCAGTAAGACCAACACTAGCTGGAATAGTAGTTTTTTTAACATGCGGATTTTTTTAGTTTTCAGTGGTTTCAATTAGCAAAATTTAAGCCAAAAGGTCAATAATTGAGTTTTAAGAAATTATTGTTTTTTTCTAAATAGCTTATTGTATTATATTTGATAATACGCTGCAAGCATACTAACCTATGAACACTTACGCTCAAATACTTTCGATAGCTTCACCGGTATTTTTTCTTTTTGTTTTGGCAGAGAAAATTTACGGTTACTTCGCAAAAGGTGATGCCTTTAAATCCATGGACGTTATTTCTAGCTTAAGTTCTGGGTATACCAACATCCTAAAAGATGTTTTGGGAATAGGTGTTTCTTTATTAAGCTATACGTGGATGGTGCAGCACTGGGCTCTTATGAAAATAGAATATACTTGGTTAAATGTGCTGATAGCCTTCCTGGTTTTAGATTTGTCGGGATATATCGGACATAGGATAAATCATTCGGTGAATTTTTTCTGGAATCAGCATCTCATTCATCATTCATCAGAAGAGTTTAATTTAGCCTGTGCCTTGCGTCAAAGCATATCTTCGCTCATAGGTTTTTTTACTATTTTTCTATTGCCAGCGGCCATTATAGGCGTTGATTTTAAGATAATCGCTATCATAGCTCCCATTCATTTATTTGCTCAGTTTTGGTATCACACCGAGTATATTGGGAAATTGGGTTTCTTAGAAAAGATCATTGTGACGCCTTCGCACCATCGGGTTCACCATGCCATTAATCCGGTGTACTTAGATAAAAACATGGGGCAGATTTTCATCTTCTGGGATATGTGGTTTGGCACTTTCCAAGAAGAGCTAGATGACGTTCCTCCTGTATATGGCATTACCGTTCCTGTGAGAACTTGGAATCCTATAAAAATAAATTTCCAACATTTTTGGCTACTGGTGAAAGATGCGGTAAGAACGAACAGCTGGCTAGATAGTCTCAGAATTTGGATTATGCCTACAGGTTGGAGGCCGGCGGATATGGAGGAGAAATACCCACTGGATAAAATTGAAGACCCGTATCATTTTGAAAAGTATTATCCCAAAGTATCTAAAGGACTAGCAGCATGGGCTTGGGTGCAGTTCTTTATGACCTTCTTTTTCCTCATGTATTTCTTCTCGGCCATAGACAGCATGTCGGTCTCAGGAATGGCCTTATATGGATTGTTCATCTTTCTATCGGTATATGCTTATACAGAGTTGATGGATAAAAATCCATTGTCTTTTTGGCAGGAGCTTTTAAAAAATGGCTTTGGACTTTTCTTGTTGCTCCGTCAAGGAGACTGGTTTGGACTTTCTGCTGTAAATAGCATTTTGAATTATGCGGTATTGGCTTACTTTTTTCTTTCCACCCTAGTGACGGCCTATTTTGTGGTGGTGGAGTTAAGCCAAGGGCATAAAAAAAACCTTCTTATCAGGGAAGGCTTTTTTGTGAAATCTTCAAGGCTTTAAACTTATATCAAATTTAGAGATTTTTAATAGATTTGATATCAAGGGCTTATCAAATATTATTAAATGGTTTTTATTCCTCCAAATAGTCTAGGTCTTTACCGTGCGTTTCTGGAATGGTAAGGGTAGAATAAAAGCCAATGGCATAAGCAATGACCGCCGTTATGGCACCTGCCCAAATAACGCCTTCGGAAGATTTGAAATAAGAAAAAATCAATATCATTCCTGGCAATGCACCTCTTACCATATTCGGAATGGTGGTGGCCGCTGTGGCACGTAAATTTGTGCCAAACTGCTCTGCACCAACGGTGACAAACATGGCCCAGTAGCCTGTTCCAAGCCCCAACATGCAGGAAACCGCATAGATGCCGTTTGCAGATTTTATGCCTGCAAAAAGGAAAAGAATTACACCTACCAAAGAAAACAGCATCATATAGAAAATCGCTTTCTTTCTGGAAGCTAATTTGTGACTTAAAAACCCGCTTAAAAAGTCACCTGCCGAAATTCCGACATAGGCCCACATGATGGCCATACCTGGTTCCACTTTTTCTGTTATGCCTAATGCCACTCCAAATTCATTGCTGAAATAGGCCAAAATTCCTATACAAAACCAGGTTGGTATACCTATTCCAATGCATTTTAAATATTTGATAAACCGTTCTTTGTTGGTGAAAAAAGAGAAGAAATCTCCTTTGATTATTTTTTTGTCTGTGGTTATATTGGTGTACATCCCAGATTCTATGACACCTACCCTCAGTAGCAAAAGGGCAAATCCCATGGCTCCGCCTATAAAGTAGGCGATGGTCCAGTCGCCAGAAAGACGAACAGTGAAATTACCTACTACAGCACCCATCAGGCCTATACCTGCTACCAATGAGGTACCTATGGCTCTCAGCCTTGTTGGTAAACTTTCTGATACTAGTGTTATGCCAGCACCTAGTTCACCTGCAAGCCCCACACCCGCTATAAACCTTAGCCATTTATAAGCTTCGGCTTGATTCATAAATTCGATTTGAGGAATTAGTCCACAGGCTATGTTTGCCAATGAATACGTGATAATAGAACCAAATAAAACGGATAGCCTTCCTTTTTTATCGCCCAAAACACCCCATAAAATGCCACCAAGAAGTAGGCCGTACATCTGATAACTCAAAATGGAGCTACCGACGGAGGAAACTTCTTCTTCTGAAAGCCCCAAACTTTGCAAACTGGGTATTCTCACAATACCAAAAAGCTGCATGTCATAGATATCGACAAAATACCCAAGGGCAGCTACAATTACTGGCAGACTGAATAGCTTTTTCCAGTCGGCGGCAGATAGTTTTAGAAACATAAAATAGGGTTATGGTTTATTTGGGCATAAAAATAGATAATTTATCTATTAGCTTTTATCGCCATAGGCTAAATCTCCTGCATCTCCTAAACCTGGGATTATATAAGATTTACTGTTCATGTCTTTGTCCAAATCGCCCAAGTAGAGCCTGCATTCTGGCATTCTGGCTTGTACAAATCTGGCTCCTCTGTCAGAAGCTATGGCGGCTACTATATAGGTTTTTTTCGGGATGCCGTAACGTAACATGGCGTGGTAAGCTTTTTCTATAGATTTCCCAGTGGCTATCATGGGGTCACAAATAATTAAAGTACGGCCTTGTATATCAGGACTGGTGATATAATCCATTTCAATATCAAAATCATCTTTGGCATTATGAACGCCCCTGTAGGCTCCAATGAAAGCATTGTCGGCTTCGTCAAAATAGTTTAACATGCCATTATGTAGTGGCAAACCTGCTCTTAATATGGTGACCAAAACAGGTTGGTCTTTTAAGGTTTTGGTTTCTTTTACCCCTAAAGGTGTAGTAATTTTATTGTTTTCAAAATGTAGATTCTTTGAAATTTCATAGGCCAATATTTCTCCTATGCGTTCTATGTTTCGTCTGAATTTCTGTCGGTCTTTCTGAATATTGACATCTCTTATTTGAGCTAAGAAGTTATTGGCAACAGAACTGGTTTCGGCAAGAATATACATGGAGCTAAATGATAAAAAATGAGCGTTGACTAAAAAAGCGAAAGCAATATAAGAAGCTTAAGTTTTAATAGCATGGTTGGATGTATATTCTTAGGGTAAATAAATTAATCAATTGACTTTTCAAGCTTGAGAAAAGCGAATCCCATTAAGCCTTTTAGGGGACCCAATGGGAATTATATTATTTGCCGTAGTAAACGCGTAAAATGGCTTTGAAAGAGCTGTTGTCGTAATTGCCTAAATTTACCCCACCAAAAGAGCCATTGGCGGTGCCATCATCCGTTGGGATAATTTTGAAACCTTTATTTTCGGAACTACTAAAAAGGATATTTTTGAAATAGGCAGTCAGGTCAAAGCTATAATAGCTATTAAAAACAAGGTCTTCGGGGTGGTAAGAATAGACGCCCGATACTTGCGTTCCATATAGATCTGTGAGTGCTGATTCTATTTCGTTATTTCTATTAATCACAAAAAGACCCAGAGAACTAGGCGGGATGGGTATTTGCTTTAAGTTTTTACGGGTAGAAAAAAGTATCATTTCTACTTTGTGTATGCCCGTTAAATCGGATATTTCTTTCAAGTTGGCTATACCCGGGATAATCACTTTTCCCGACAAGCCGAGAGCGTTGTTTAAAACAAATTCGTTCCCTGTCTCCGTTGCCTTTATTTGCTGTCCAGCAGTGGTGAGATTATTTATACCCTCATAAATAGAGCTGTGGGTATAATGGTTAAACTGTGCTTTGTTAATGGATAAAGGAAAGCTGAAACTGTATTGAGTATACGTGTTTTCTAAATGGGTATATAACCTAATATTACTGTTGGCAGAATTGAAAATAGCAATGGCTTTGTTATTTGCCCCTCCTTTTAGCACTAATCCTTTCAGTACTTTTAAGAGGTTTGGGTTGTCGGTTCTATAGCTTATTTTATAATATTCCCATAAACGAGCCGCTAGATCCTGGTTAAGACTTAGCTCTATTAATGAATCTTTGTTGGGTCTTAATTTCCATGTTTTCTCTGCTATGCTGTTTTCTTGATAAGGGTAATAAAAACTGCTAGACTGATCATCATTGGTCGGAAGCTCGGTCAGCATTTCGTGCAATGTAATGGTTTGATAGTCTGTGGTGTCTCCAATATAGTCCGACAGTCTTAACTCTAGTTTTGCCGAGTCTAAAACGATGCTCTGCGTAATGTTATAAGCCCCGTAATTTATGCTGGGTAGTGTTACCTGAAAATAGGCTTCAGAGCTAATGTTAAGCATATTGTTCATGCGGTAAGCACCCACTTGAAGCTCGTTTGATAAAGAGGTTATGGTGCTGTCTTCTTTAACGGTGTAGGTATCTAACCGCAGGGTATCCACCATAACGGTACCCTGATTTATAGCACCGCTTAGGTCTAAACCTATGTCCATACTACCCTCTGTACAAGACATAGTTATAGCTCCGAGAGCCATTAATATGGCAATTACTTTTTTCATTTTTTGTGTCTATTATTGTTCGCCAGATAACTGGTCTAAACTCAGTTCTTGTTGAGAAACGGTAGGTGGGAAAATCCCTTTTTCTAGTTTACTGACCATTATCTCCGCTGTCATTTTAGCTTGCTCTGGACTTGAAAAGCTTTTGTTCCCGGCTACGCCAGGGATAAATGTCTGTTCTATAAGAGCATTTCCGTCTTTTAATATTCTAAACCCAAACTGTGTTTCAGTGGGTTCAAACACATCGTAGGTGTATGTTGAAGAAGGCGTTTTACAGCTTAAAAATCCTACTCCAAGAAGTAGGATTTTTAAGCTGTTGATAAATGTTTTAGTCTTCATTCTGAACAATATCTGGGGTAAACTTCCAAAGGTCATCGTATCTTGATAGGCCATTTGAGCCTGTGGCTATATAACCTTCGTCGTTTATAGACCATGCCACTGGATAGTTTCTAGCACTTCCTTCAAAACTCGTTACTTCGTTCCATTCGCCAATGCCATCCTCACCACCTGTAGTAAACTCCCAAACGGTATTGCTAGAGGAGCCACCGAAAAAATAACCTTTGTTTTTTAGCGAAAAGCCAAATCCATAAGACCTTGCCACGGTGGTTTCGTCAAAATCCAACATTTCTGTCCAGATATCTCCCGCAGGGTCATATTCCCAAAGGTCAGAGAGGTTAAGACCGTTATTGTTTCCGGTGCCTACGTATGCTTTGTTATTAATAACGAAAGAAGCAGCTCCCACTCTTTTAGAACCTCCAATACTTGTGATTTTCGACCAAGAATCGTTTGATGGGTCATAAGCATAAAAGTCTTTGGTATAGCTTCCGTCGTGTCCAGTACCTAGATATCCTTTGTCTGCAAGTGTAAAAGCCACCGCGTTTCTTCTTGCCGAGCCTGGGAAATCTGTTTTTTGTTCCCATGTGTTAGAAGCAGGGTCATAAGCCCAGAAGTCGTTCAGTTTATTGTCTTCTATATCTAAACCCGTTCCTATGTAACCTTTAGAACCAATGTTTAGTCCTACCGCCGCAGTTCTAGCTGCTCCAGGAAAGTCTGCCACCTGTGTCCAAGTGTTTTTAATAGGATCGAATTTCCAAAAGTCGCTTAGTTTGTAGTTGTCTTCATCTGCTCCCATGCCTAAATACCCATACTCACCTATAGAGAAACCTACTGCAGAATAACGTGCTAAGCCGTCAAGATCAGAAAGCTTAAACCAGTCGCCGTTTGCAGCATCCACATCGGAGGTGTCGCAGCTTTGTAAGCCAAAAATGGAAAGTAGAAGTAGAGATAAAATTGAAAGTTTGTTTTGCATTATTTACGTTATATTTCTTTACTTTTCTGTACGCTAGGCGTGATGCAAACGCGGCTTAAGAAATAAGGTTTTTAACATTATTTAAGTAATAGCTCTAAAACGTGAAGCCACGGCCATTTTTTTTAATTCTAATGATGTATTTGAGCATTATAATGCTTGTTTAAGCAAGGCATTTTGAAGGTATCTCTAAATGCTTAAAGGATTTAGATTGTAAAATAAGAACGGTCTTACCAGCTCCAGAGGAGCGATATGTGCATAGAAAAACCATCTCAGACGACACAGAATAAAAATTTGTTTGGCGAGATTTTACACCAAAATCGTGCGAAACGCTTCGTTGATGGAGGTTGGTTATCGAGGATTATTTGTAGGACTAATGGGTATAAGAACGGTCTTCCCAGCTCCAACGGAGCGACATGTTAATAGAAGCCATCTGGCAAATGACGCAGCACAGAAATTTGTTTCGTATGATTTTGCACCAAAATCGTGCGAAACGCTTCATTCATGGACGTTGGTTATTTGTGTCCTATAGATCTGGTATAAATTAGGAATAGCTTTTCCGATATTTACCAAAAAAAGAACCTCCCTGAAATTTCAGAGAGGTCTCAAACTTAGTTAAACCATTAACTTATTGTATTTTTAAAAAGTGGGGCTTATTCCCTAGCTCTTCGACCTCTAAATTCTTCCATTTCTTTTTTTCTGATGTCGGCATAAATCTGAAATTGACTTTCAGACAATAGGGCCTTCATTTCTTTATCTTTATTCACGTTGATATTGGTCATCCCGTCTTTCATCATCTTTCTGGTTTCTTGGGAAGGGGGAAATTGACCTTGAGGCATTTTTTTTATCAGTTCTTCTTGTTGAAGAGCATATTCTAGTGTGATTTCATAAAATGCCGTGGCTTGATTTTTATCCAATTCAAGCTTTTTAGTCATCTTCTTGGTATCAAACTTTGCCTTTTGTTCTGGTGATGGTCTTTCTGCCATTCCAGCACCCATTCTTTCCGGAGACCCTGATTGTGCAAAGCTGGCGAAAGAAGCAAAAAACAAAAGAGCAATCGAAGCTATTTTAAAAGTCATTTTTTTAGAAATTTAGTTGTTAAATAAATAGTAATAAGAAAGTAAGAACAAGACCGGCCAAAGTAAAATATAAGCCCTTTTTAAAGGTTTTGGTTTCGGGTCTAAACATCCAAAAAGTGGAAATGACAAAAAACAAAAGCGATACGCCAAAGAAAATATTTAAGAAATACAGCGGGTCATTGGAGGTTGCTTTATGTATCTTAGTCATTTTGCCTATAATCATTGGAAGGTCTGTCTTGGTATACGACGTTTTTCCACTTACCGAGTCGTAGGTTCCTTCTTTAAAGCTCAAAACAGCACCTTCTGTGGATGTTACTTTTAGACCTTTTATATGCAATTCCTTCCCAAGGGCATCTTCAGATAGACCTGGCTTTATAACGGCTTCCACCTTCGTTTCCTTTTTCAGGAAGTCTGTATTTCTAAAAATAAGTACCACGCCGCTTAAAGCGTACATGGCCATTATTCCAGCTAAGAAGAAACCCAAATACCTATGGATAATTCGCATTTGGGTTCCTTTTGCTTTTTTCTTCATTCAGTTCTTAATTAAATCCCGTTTGTTGAGCGTCTCCACCACCACTTTTTTGGTCCGTGTTATTGACAGATTTCGTTTTCTTTTTCTCTACCAACCTCATGTTTCCTAATTTATAAGAGAAGGTCAATTTGACGTTCTGATTGTAGATATAGTTTACACTTCTTTGGTTGAAGAGCTCAGAGCTGGTTGTAGACGTTCTGGTCATCCCGTTTACGAAGTTGTCAAAGGCGATACCTACACTACCTTTTTTGTCATTGATGTCTTTCTTAACACCCAAAGAGTAGAAGCCCATGCCCGAGGTGTTTCCTTGTAAAGAAACGTCGTTTCCTCTAAAACCAGCGAAAGCTTGTAAGCCCCAACCTTTGTTTAGAGATAATTGTGACATCATTCTACCACCTATTACTATACCACTATTGCTTGTCAAGGCAAAACCTTCTGTGGTCTGAACCTGACCTTCTAGGTAATTAAGATAGGCATCAAATCCACCATTCAAGCTCCATTTCTGTGTTAGGAAAAGATTTCCAAAGAAGTTTATTCCAGAAACCTGCTGCTTACCAATATTCTGATAAGTCGTAATCAAGGCACCTGCAACGGTGTCAGAAGGCGAAGTTAATTTCAAGATAGAATTATTGGTCTGTCTGGCAAAGAACGAAACGTTTACATAACTCTTTTTGATAGCTTTACTTAAGCTGAATTCTACATTATTGGAAACCTCTGGCTCTAAGTTAGGGTTACCAATGGTAATACTTTGAGGGTTAGCAGCATTATAATTTGGGTTAAGCTGTTGCAACCCAGGACGCTGAATTCTATTATTATAAGCCACCTTCATGGTTAAACCATTTCCTAATATTTTGGAGATGTTTATACTTGGAACAAAATTCTGGTAACTAGAGATTTCTAGTGGTAAATTATTGTCAATGGCATCTATACTGGTATGCTCATATCTTACACCAGCTTTAACAGACCACTTGCTCTTGGTAGAGTAGGTATAAGAAAGGTAACCTGCTTTTATGTTTTGGTCGTAGTTAAGAAATCCAGATGGCTGATTGGCACTTTCAGCTAAATTTCCAGATGTTCCGAATAGGTACTGATAATCGCTATTAACTGCTCTAAAGATACCCTTTACACCAACCTCAAAAAGCTGGTTGGTACTAATAGGAACCATGTAGTCGGTTTGTAAAGTGACTTCTCTATTAACGTTTTCGTTTATGTTTTTTTGACCATTAATGATTTCATTTAAAGATGAATAAATGTCGGCATCAAAGTTATTGGTCAAGTTGTTTTGAGAGTACTGGGTAGAAACAGATAATTCATGGCTTGGTTTAAATATCTTGATATAGTCAAGGTTTACATCCACGTTGTTTGATCTGTCAATGGTGTTTACTAATCTATTCTGTTCAGAAATTAAACTAGAATTTTGAAACGAAGAGATAATCATATCTTGATCTTTGTTGAAATTCCTTGTACCAAAGGACACAGAACCATTAAGGAACTCAGATTTGCTCAATTCTACATCCATACCTAAATTATACCTTCCAAACATTCCGAAGTCTTTAGAGTCACCTGTTTGCGTTGTTTTAAAGGTATTTAGGCCCGCAATTGTAGTTTGGTCTAGCGTGTTACTTGCTTTGTTATAAAATGATCTTCCAAAACCACCAAGAGAAAACCCTACTTTACCAACACGTAAGTTTCCGTTCAAACCTAGGTTAGAACCTCTAACACCTACGCCAGAGTTTAAGCTTAAGTTGAATCCTTGAATACTAGATTTTTTGGTAATAATGTTTATAATTCCAGAAGTCCCTTCCGCATCGTATTTGGCAGAGGGAGAAGTAATAACTTCTACACTTTTTATGAGTTCTGCTGGAATCATCTTCAGGGCATCAGCTACAGAACTAGCGACAATCGTAGAAGGTCTATTGTTAATCAAAACTTTGATATTCGTACTTCCTCTTAAAGATACGTTTCCGTCAAGGTCAACTGAAAGCATTGGTACTTTTCTTAGAATATCTGCACCGTCACCACCTTTTGAAGTAAGGTCATTTTCTGCGTTATAAATCAATCTATCAACCTTTTCTTCAATGAGTGATTTTAAACCTGTAACGGTAACCTCATCAAGTACTTTTGAAGAAATGGCCAGCTTAATAATACCTAAATCGACATCATCGCCTTTTTTTACTTTAACTTTTTCAATCAAGCTTTCAGTATAACCGATGAAACTAACTTTAAGCGAGTATGTACCAGGGGCAATTTTATTGAATTGGAATTTGCCGTTTTCGTCCGCCATGGTGCCATCTACTACTTTTGAAGTAAGCTCATTTATAAGAGCGATGTTAGCATATTCTACAGCCAGTGTTACCGTGGAGTCTATCACGTAACCAAAGATTTTTGAATTTCCCTTTGGACCGTCTTCTAGGTCGAAAGATTGTGTTTGCTCTGTGGTTCGCGAGGCTCTACCATTACCGTCTCCCTGTGGCCTACCACCCGAAAACTGTGCATAAGCACTATTCAAACCTAATAGCGTTAAAAAACTCAAAAGTAATACTTGCTGTTTCATGTTTTATTTGTTTTTGACTATACAAAACAATAGCACATTTATCACTTCATATTTTTAATTATATACTTAGGCTTAAAAAATCGACAATCGGGCATTTTATGAACTTATTGCACTTATCGAAAATATGTAGGGATCTATCGTTAATTAGAAAGGAGAAGTAGAGTTAAGGGGTTTGGTATTTAAAAACTAGTTTACATTGCATTCTAATATTAATAGACTATGACAGGGCAAGTATTCAGAAAGAACAGATTATTCCTATTACACTTAGTGTTTTGGTGTGTATATTTTTCTTTCTTTTTTTATGTTATTTCCTGGCCTAAAAGGGGAACTGAGCCTAACTATGCCAGAGCTTTTATAGATGCCATCATGCAGGTGTCTACCATGGCCATTATTAGTTATTTTAATTATTTTATCCTTTTACCGCGATTGCTAAAGGAGAAAAAAGTAACGAGATATATTCTGGCATTGGTTTTAAGTTTGGCCCTAGTTGTATCTATTCAAATCTTGTTTAAAAGAGCAATTTACAAAGACAGCTACGAAAAAAGCTATTCATTCTTACAATCCAATAGGTTTATCATTCAGCATATTTTCAGCACCTTGGTTATTGTTTCCTTCGTGTCTTTATTGCGTTTTCTTAAAGATTGGTTTGAGCTGGAAGCGAAAAGGAAGGAAATTGAGAATGAAAAACTGACCACCGAGCTCAGGTTTTTGAAAGAACAGATTAACCCACATTTTCTTTTTAATACCCTTAATAATCTGTATTACTTGGCTCATAGTAATTCGCCCAATACCAAAGAGGTGATAGCCAAACTGTCACAAATGATGCGGTACATGATTTATGAAGCCAATCATGAGAAAGTTCCTGTTGAGAAGGAAATTGAATACATTCAAAATTATATAGATTTAGAAAAATTAAGATTAGAAGATAATTTCCCTTTAGAAATAAGCATTGAAGGGGATTATAGCAGGCTACAGATTGCCCCTCTTATTTTCATAACTTTCCTAGAGAATGCATTTAAGCATGGCACCAATCATTCCGTTGATAAGTCTTGGGTGAAGGTTGTTTTTAAATTTGAGGGTAACCATTGTTATTATGAAGTGACCAATAGTAAGAGCGATAAGTTGATAGACAACGAGAAATCTGGTATTGGACTTAGAAATACTAGGAGGAGATTAAGTCTTAGTTATGAAAATCAACATAGTTTAGATATTTTGGAAGATGATAATACCTATCAAGTCAAACTAGAGATTGATTTATGAAAATCAAATGCGTCATTGTAGAGGATGAGCCTCTTGCTAGAAAGTTAATGGAAGATTACGTGAGTAGTACGCCATCTCTTCAGTTGCTAAAATCTTTTGGTAACCCTCTTTTGGCTTTGGAGTTTCTGAGGGAAGAAAAAGTGGATTTGCTCTTTTCTGATATTCAGATGAAAGAAATTACCGGATTAACGCTTCTAAAACTTCTACAAGTAAAACCGATGGTAGTGCTTACTACGGCTTATTCGGAGTATGCTTTAGAGGGTTTTGATTTAGATGTAACAGACTATCTGCTAAAACCCATCACGTTTGAACGTTTTTTAAAGGCGGTAGAAAAGGTGAGTCAGCGATTTAAAGAAAAAGAACAAATAATAACGACGAAAATAGAGCAAGCTCCAGTTCCTCCTGTTAATGAGTTTATTTTCATAAAAGACGGAACCAAGCTGCTGAAACTTAGATTAAAGGATATTCTATATATCCAGAGCTTAAAAGACTACGTCAAAATAAAAACGGATACTAAACAGATAGTGAGTCTTCAAACCATGAAGTCTTTGGAGGAGTCTTTACCCTCCAATATGTTTATAAGAATCCATAACTCTACCATCATTGCTTTTGATGCGATAGAAGAAATAGAGCGAGATAAAGTAAAAATTCAAGATCAGTATTTTCCAATAAGCGATTCGTATAAGAAATCGTTTAGAGAATTGGTGGAAAGTAAAAAGGTATAAAATGAAAAAGCCTTTCAGATTTCTCTAAAAGGCTTTTCAATATCTTTCTTAAAGAAGATTATACTTTGATCTCAACATCAACTCCAGAAGGAAGTTCAAGTTTCATTAGAGCATCTACAGTTTTTGGACTTGCAGAGAAGATATCAATCAATCTCTTGTAAGTACATAATTGGAACTGCTCTCTAGATTTCTTAGAAACGTGTGGAGAACGAAGTACTGTGAATTTTTCTTTACGTGTTGGTAAAGGAATAGGACCGCTAACAACTGCTCCAGTTGATTTAACTGCCTTTACAATCTTCTCAGCCGATCCGTCCAACAAATTGTGGTCGAATGACTTAAGTTTAATTCTGATTTTTTGTGCCATCAGGTTCTGCTTTTTTGTTTGTTACAAATGCCGCCGCCGAAAGAACCATTCACTCCAGCTCGGTATAATTGGGCTGCAAAAGTACTTCTAAAATTATAATTAAACAATGTGACTCTTTGAAGTTTTGATATTATGATGATGAAAAGCAAAAATTGTTATGGTTAAATGAACAATTATCAGGTTATTTCGAGTCAAAATAAAATCCCAAAGATGATTTCACTAGAAAACGACTACCTCAAAGTTTGGATAAAACCTAAAGGTGCAGAGTTGAAAAGTCTTGTTAATAAAAAAACAGGGATTGATCATATGTGGGATTCGGACCCAGCCTACTGGGCAAAAAGTTCTCCTGTTCTTTTTCCGATAGTGGGTGGTTTAAAGGATAATACCTATCTATATGAGGGAACGTCTTACACTTTGCCACGGCATGGTTTTGCTAGAGATTATATGTTTGAGGCGGTAAGTAAAGATAAGGAGAAGGTTACTTTTAGGTTTTCTTCATCGGCAGATACTTTAGCGGTATATCCTTTTCATTTTGATTTCTTCATCACCTACGTTTTAAAAGGAGCGTCTTTAAGCGTTAATTATAAGGTGTCAAATAAGGGAGAAAAGAAGATGCTATTTTCATTAGGGGCTCATCCGGCTTTTGCGGTTCCGTTTATAGAGGGAGAGTCTTATCAAAATTACGCACTGCAATTTGATACGCAAGAAGATTTGAAACGCTGGCCACTGAGCCCTGAGGGTTTAATAAAAACAGAACCTGCAAATTTACCGCTTGAGGACAACAAACTGCCGCTCACTAAAGAGCTTTTTAATGAAGACGCTTTGGTTTTTAAAAATCTTAAATCGGAGGCCATTCTGCTAAAATCCGACAGGTCGGAGCATTACCTTAGGTTTACTTTTAGCGATTTCCCTTTCTTTGGTATTTGGGCGGCAAAGAATGCCAAATTCGTTTGCTTGGAACCATGGTGCGGTATTGCAGACAGCGTGAGCCATAACCAAGAGCTTTCCGATAAAGAGGGCATAAATGAATTAGCAGCAGGCCAAAATTTTGAAAGAAACTGGGCTGTGGAAGTGGGTTGAAAAAGTTTTTTGGCTATTTCCATTAAGAAAAGTCCCTTTTGGGACGAAATATTGGTAGAATTAGTGAAACAGAAGTAGTGTCATGGGTGCATTTGTGAGATTTTGGCCATTGAAACCGAAATTGTGACAAATGATTATTTTATTCCAATTGACGTTTTCAAAGGTTCTTCTCGCTTAATCATCTCAAAGTCTTTGTCGTTATGAATTAAGGTGACATTGTTTTTAATGGCATACCACGCTATCAGGCAGTCGTTTGGTTTTCTAATGCTAATTCCTTTTTTCTTTAGCTTAAAGTACATTTGAGCAGCTCCCACGCTAGCTTCATAATGGCGGCATTCAAGACAAGTTAATCTCACGAATTGTTCATAAATAGCTGCCATTTGTTTCTGGTTTTTACAGCCTTGTAGTATTTCTTGAAGTGTAGTAGGGCAGTAGCATATTACACCATCATGGGCTAAATAATGTTCCAGCGTCTTGGTGGATGCATTTTCTTTACCCTGGAAGAAATTTATCCAAACAGATGTGTCTACTAAAATTGGCTCAGTCATTTAGCTCTCGTTCTTGTTTTGGCGTTCGCCATTCCGCTAGGTCTCCTTCCCAATCTATCTTTCCTTTCATGTCTAATAAAGCCATTTTTGACATTTTGGCGATATAGGATTCCAAAGCGACGTCAACAATCTCTTTCTTTGTTTTTAAATGGGTGAGCTCTCTCAAGGCATCTATTTTTTTCTCGTCTATTTCTATGTTGGTTCTCATAATATGATAATCTATACACCAAAAGTAGAAAAATTCATACACATTGAAAATTCTGCTTCCTAAGCAATCCAAATTCCCTAATTTTGCGGCTTCATTTAACGACCCTTTAATCGGTCTTATAAATAAGCAGCAGGAATGGAAATTTCAAAGACGTATAATCCCAAAGAAATTGAGGACAAGTGGTATGAGTATTGGATTGAAAACAAGTTTTTCTCTTCAAAACCTAATCCGGACAAGGAACCTTACAGCATTGTAATTCCTCCGCCAAACGTCACAGGAGTGCTTCATATGGGACATATGCTGAATAACACCATTCAAGATGTGCTTATTCGTAAGGCCAGAATGGAAGGGAAAGAAGCCTGCTGGGTACCTGGAACAGACCATGCCTCTATAGCTACAGAAGCCAAAGTGGTGGCCATGCTTAAAGAAAAAGGCATAAACAAAGCAGACCTTAGCAGAGAAGAGTTTATAGGGTATTGTTGGGAGTGGACCGAGAAATATGGCGGAATCATTCTTAGTCAGTTGAGAAAACTAGGAGCTTCATGCGACTGGGATAGAACCCGTTTCACCATGGAAGAGGCTCTGTATGAGTCTGTGATGGACGTTTTCGTGGACCTTCATCAAAAAGGAGATATTTACAGAGGCTACCGAATGGTAAACTGGGACCCACAAGCTCAAACTACGGTTTCGGACGAGGAGGTAATCACGGTAGAAAAACCGCAGAAGCTGGTCTATATTAGATATGAAGGTGCTGATGGCGATGTGGTAATAGCAACCACAAGACCAGAAACCATCATGGCAGATGCTGCTATCTGTGTTCATCCTGAAGATGAACGTTACCAAAAACTGATTGGGAAAACGGTTAAGATTCCGCTTATCAATAGAGAGATAAAAGTAATAGCCGACGAATACGTAGAGATGGAGTTTGGAACGGGTTGCTTAAAAGTAACGCCAGCTCATGATCAAAATGATTTTGAACTAGGGAAAAAGCATGACTTAGAAGTTATAGACTTACTGACGGATGACGCTAAACTCAATGAGAATGCTCAGATTTTAGTAGGGGAGGATAGGTTTGTGGCGAGAAAGAAGATCATGAAGATGCTTGAGGAATCTGGGCATTTGGTAAAAGTAGAAGAATACACTTCTAATGTGGGTACTTCTGAAAGAACGGGTGCGGTGATAGAACCTAAAATATCTCTTCAATGGTTCCTGAAAATGGAGCGATTAAGTGACCCTGCTTTGAAAAACGTGATGGACGATACCATCAAACTTATTCCTGGTAAGTTTAAAAACACTTACAGTCACTGGATGGAGAATGTGCGTGACTGGTGTATCAGTCGCCAGCTTTGGTGGGGACACCGAATCCCAGCTTTCTACATGGAAGATGGAACGTGTATTGTAGCCAAAACCAAAACAGAAGCTTTAAGGATAGCCAGAGATAAGTATCAGCTGTTTGCTCTTAGCGAGAAAGATTTGACGCAAGACGAGGATGTTTTAGATACATGGTTTAGCTCTTGGCTATGGCCTATCAGCGTTTTTGACGGCATTAGAAACCCAGAAAATGAAGACGTTAATTACTATTATCCAACCAATGATCTGGTTACAGCCCCTGAAATATTATTCTTTTGGGTAGCTAGAATGATTATAGCAGGTTATGAATATAGAGGAGACAAACCCTTTGAGAATGTTTATTTGACAGGTATTGTAAGAGATAAGCAAGGGCGTAAAATGTCAAAATCTTTAGGGAACTCTCCAGACCCTATTGAGTTGATGGAAAAATATGGTGCCGATGGCGTAAGAACAGGAATGCTTTTCAGTTCGCCAGCCGGAAACGATTTACCATTTGACGAAAAACTTTGTGAACAAGGCCGTAATTTCTCTAACAAAATGTGGAATGCATTTAGGTTGGTGAAGGGTTGGGAGGTGACAGATACTGCTACAGCAGTTGAAAATCCAGCTATTAAATGGTTTAGGTCAAAACTCAATCAAACTGTCGCTGAAGTGAAAGACCATTACGATAAATATCGTATGTCTGATGCTCTTTTAAGTACTTATAATCTTATCTGGAACGACTTCTGTTCGCAGTATCTAGAGATGGCTAAGCCAGCATATGTAGATGGTAAAAGCTTGCCAATAGACAAAGGTACCTTTGAGGCTACCATTACTTTCTTTGATGAATTGATGCGTTTGGTTCACCCTTGGACGCCTTTTATTTCAGAGGAAATTTGGCAGAACTTACAGGAAAGGGGAGAAAAGGAATCAATATGTTTAGCGAGCTTCCCAGAAGGTGGCGATGTAAACCAAACTTTGTTGGGTCAATTTGAAGAACTTTTTGAAGTGGTTTCTTGGATTAGAAACACCCGCCAATCGAAGCAGATATCGCCTAAAGAAGTTTTGGATTTAAATATTAAAACGGAAGACAAAGCAAAATTTGAATTGTTAGCAGGCCTTTTGATAAAGTTGGGTAACCTTTCAGAGATTAGTTACGTCACAGAAGCCACAGGACTAACCATGGTGCTAAAGGCAGATGAGTATGGTTTAGACCTAGGAGATAACCTAGACGAAGAAGCGGAGAAGGAAAACATGCTTAAAGAGCTGGAATATGCCCGTGGTTTCAAAATGTCAGTAGAAAAGAAATTGAGCAATGAGCGATTTGTGAATAATGCCCAAGCAGACGTGGTTCAAAGAGAAAGGGATAAATTGGCAGATGCCGAATCTAAGATTAAAGCCTTAGAAGAAGCCTTGGCTAAAATGGGATAATTTTTTTCAAATTTAAGCCATCAATTGGAAGATGAAAATTGATGGTTTATTTTTGAGCCGATTCATATCATTTTAAAATTGTCTAAACCCATAAAAATTGATAGGTGTTTTTGATTCAGGAATTGGCGGATTAACATTACTTCATGAGCTGACTAAAAAGTTGCCCAATGAAGATTTTGCATATTATGCAGATGTTAAAAATGTGCCTTATTCGTATAAAACGCCTGAGGAAATCCTAGTTTTTGTAGAAAATGCCGTACTCTTTTTAAGGGAAAAAGGAGCCAAAATGATAGTTTTGGCTTGCAATACCGCTACCAATGTGGCTGTGGAATATCTTAGAGAAAAATATGATTTCCCAATAGTGGCCATCCAGCCTGCTGTGAAAGTGGCTGCTGATTTCAGTGAAAATACAAAACGAATTTTGGCGGCAGCCACCCCCATAACTTTAGCAGCCGATAGATATAAAAGGCTGATTAATCAATTGGGGATTGGAGACAGGATAACTAATGTAGCTCTTCCAAAGCTTGTAGAATTTGCCGAGCGTGGCGTTTTCGAAGGGGTGGAGGTAGAAGCTTATCTAAAGGAGAAGATAGGTCCTTTTAATACACCAGAATTTCATTTCATGGTTTTGGGTTGTACCCATTTTACTTTTTATGAGAGCCTCATTGAAAAGATGTTTGGGTACCTCAAAACGATTGACGGGAATAAAGGAACAGCAAGTCAGGTAAAAAGAGTATTAGAGCAAGTGGGGTGTTTGAAGGAAGCTGGCTCAGGGTATATTTCCTTTTACGAGTCAGGTGAAAAGGTAAGAAATACCAAGAAATACGTTTCTCTTCTTTTAAAACAAAGGCTTTAACTTACCAGTTGCCTTAAAACTTGGAGTGATTTAAGTTCTCCAAATTCCTCTTGGTGAATCCTGTAGAATGCCAAAAGCACATCTAATAGATGGTTTCTAAATGCTTTATTGACAAAAATAGGGTCAGTTAATTCGGACTTGAAAAGCTGATTCAAATACTTTTTTGTCTCCGTTTCCACCGGAATGTGAATATCAAACTCTTTAAACTGCCTTTCTATTTCGGCGGAATCTTGCGGAGCAAACCCTAAATGATACGAGTACTTTGCTAAGAAAGTGAGGTGAAAGGAATCTATGCCTTTTTCAAGGGAATCTAGTGTTAAAATGGCCTGATACAAGAAGAAGAACATAGACTCATTGTCAATATGTTCTTTGAGTGTTTTATGCAGCACTTCATTCAAAAATATAGCAATACTGGACTTCCTGATGTCATATGGGATGGAGAGTAAGGGGGTGTGGCATTTGATTTCAGAAATTCTATGAAGGTCTTTTTTGTCGTTATGGTAAACCACCAAGTCTAGCAAAGTCATGGGTTGAAATAAGGCTACCTTGTTTTTTCCCTTTGCGGTTCTTACACCGTTTTCAATATAGCTCTGTATACCAAACAGTTCTGTATAAAGCTTGACAATGATGGAGGTCTCCCGATAAGGAATATAACCTATAACAATACCTTTGGTTTTATGAAGCATTAGAGCATTTTACCCTGCCAGGTATTAAAGTTTTTGAAAGAAGAGTTGGCTATTATTTCGTTTTTGAAAATCCCATAAACGGTAGAACCACTCCCGGTCATAGCGGCATAAGCAGCTCCCATCTCGTAAAGTTCTTTTTTTATATCCTTTATTTTAGGATATTTTTTCGCCAATGGGATTTCAAAGTCATTTTGAATGATATGCTTCCACTCCAATACGGGTAGGTTTATGGTATCCATCAAATGATGTTTAGGCTTAGAAGGGGTGATGCAGCTATAGGCTTCGGCAGTACTAATATGTATGTTTGGGTTGATTACGTAAATGTGGTAATCGGAAAGTTTAAGATCAATGTCTTTGAATTTTATACCCCGGTCGTAGCAATAAACAGGTTTGTTTTTTATGAAAAATGGGCAGTCGCTGCCCAATAGACTTGCTTTATGCTCTAGCTCTTCAACGCTTAGACCTAATTCAAAAATGTTATTTAATAACTTCAAAGCGAATGCTCCATCGGCCGAACCACCACCTAGGCCAGCCCCCATAGGAATGACCTTGTGCAGATGAAAGTGAACCTCGGCACCCGTCTTTATCAATGGTTTTAGTATATGAAAAGCCTTGATGATAAGGTTGTTTTCTTCAGCTCCGGGAATAGCTAAACCTGAACTGTCAAGTTTTATACTTGGGGCAGGAGTGGCCTCTAGGGCGTCTTGCCAGTCGATAGGATAAAAAATAGATTCAATATTATGAAAGCCATCATCTCTTTTTTCGGTTATATGCAGTCCGATGTTGATTTTGGCATTCGGGAAACTTATCATACTTTATGGTTTATGAAGCCGTAAAATTAAGGATAGTTTGATGTTATTAGATAATTGAAGTAATTCTTCCCTTGTTCATCGTGAAAAGCTTAATATTCTTTGAGTTAGGCGTTTGAAAATATCGAAAATAAGATTACCTTTGCAGCCTATTTCTAGTTACGCTGTAATTATTCCTGATCAACAGCCTCTTTCTTTAGATGTAAAAATTTAATAATAAAAGATTACAATGAGCGATTTAATTAAAATGGTTGAGCAGGAGCTCGCCGGAGAACAAACTGAGCACCCAAAATTCAAAGCAGGAGATACAGTTAATGTTCACGTACGTATCACAGAAGGTAACAAGGAGCGTATTCAGGTATTCCAAGGTGCTGTAATTCAGAGAAAGAATTACGGAACAAATGGTGAAACTTTTACTGTTAGAAAAATTTCTAACGGCATTGGTGTTGAAAGAATTTTCCCTATCTTGTCACCTAGTATCGAGAAAGTTGAGGTACTAAGAAGAGGTAAAGTGAGAAGAGCTAAGCTTTATTACCTAAGAGGTAAGCATGGTAAAGCGGCTAAAATTAGAGAACAGAAATAAAATATTTAAGAATATAAGTAATAGCTTTTTCATAATTTGTGTTGGAAAATGCCGCCTTGATAAGGCGGCTTTTTTTGTAATTTATTTAGGGGAGAATCGTAATTTAGCATTATGAAATTTTATAAATATCAGGGTACTGGAAATGACTTCATTTTAATAGATGATAGAGAGCAGACATTTAACTTCTCTAAAGCGGAAATTGAAAAGTTTTGCCATAGAAGGTTCGGTATTGGAGCAGACGGTTTGATTTTGTTACAGAGCCAAGAAGGCTATGACTTCAAAATGGTCTATTATAATGCAGATGGAGGAGAAGGAAGTATGTGTGGTAATGGCGGAAGGTGCATTGTTAAATTTGCTCATGATTTAGGTGTTTTTGAGGAACAAACTACTTTTATGGCAGTGGATGGTGTGCATGAAGCTTCTGTGGAGGAGGAAGTGGTATCATTAAAAATGACCGATACCATGAAGGTTACTTTAAAGGATGGACTTCGTTTTTATAATACCGGCTCTCCGCATGTCGTAAAATATATAGACCAGCTAGATGCTTATAATGTAGACATGGAAGGTGCGGCCATAAGGAATAATACTTTTTGGACTTCGGAAGGAGGCACTAACGTGAATTTTGTGGAAGTGCTGGACGAGAATAGTATCAAAGTACGTACATACGAAAGAGGAGTAGAGGCAGAAACTTACTCCTGCGGTACTGGAGTTACGGCATGTGCGTTAGACAGATATGTGAAAGATGGGTGTTCTTCACCTATTAATATCCTTACTCTAGGAGGGGAGCTAAATGTATCTTTTAGCATTAATGATGATGAGAGCTTCAGTGAGATTTTCTTAAAAGGTCCTGCAAAAAGAGTTTTTGAGGGAATTTTATGATTTTTATGGATATTAATGAAAATCTTTATAGAAATATATTGACTTCTATTTTTTTTCGTTTTAACATTGCAACGGAATCCAAAAGACCTCGGAGGTTTCGTCTCAAGAATTAGGGAGTTGCTATTTTTTCTTAAAATCAATTTCAGCAATAACCGATATCATCAAATTAATTTGAAATCAAATTTAACTTAAGTTTCAAAGAATGTGTTTGGGTCAGTTTGTACTGATATACCATCCCGTCTTATTTTAAAATCATTTACATGTACCAAGAATCGGAATTAAAGGTGAAGCTTTTGCCAGAGCTTAAGACTATTGCCACGGAGTTGAAAATAGATATCAAGGGCTTAAATAAAAAAAGTTTAGTTGATAAAATTCTAGAAAGCAATTCCTCGGATTCAAAAGCTACTCCAGCGTCTAACGATGGATCTAGTGAAGAAGCTACATCTGAAAAGAGGCCACGAACTAGAAAAAGAATTCAGAGAGGGGGGAGTGATGGGCCAACCCCAGATAAGAATCCTGTTTCAGATAGACCCGTTTCGGATAGAAAAGCTCCTGTTTCTGCTCCCTCAGAGAAAGACTCAAGAGACCACCAGTCTGATATTTCTAACTCGAGCTCTAACGATGATTATGATGATATAGACCTTTCGGATTTAGAGGAAGAAATTCCAGATATTACAGATGAGGATCTAGGGTTATCTAACGACGATGAGGAAGAGGAAGAAATAGATCCTGTAGAAAAGAAAAAGAGAGATGACTATTCTAAAGGAATAAAACGTCAGTTCAATAATCTTATTAAAGAATTTGACGGTCTTATAGATAATGAAGGGGTATTAGAAATAATGTCTGAAGGGAGCTACGGTTTCTTAAGATCTCCAGACTACGATTATTTGGCTAGCCCAGATGATATTTATGTCTCTCCATCTCAGATAAAATTGTTTGGCCTTAAAACTGGAGACACCATTAATGGAACCGTAAGACCTCCGAAAGATGGTGAGAAGTATTTTGCTCTGTTGAAAGTCATTTCTGTAAACGGAAAAACTTCTGAAGAAATAAGAGATAGAGTTCCTTTTGAGTATTTAACACCTTTGTTTCCTGAGGAACAAATTAAGTTGAGCACCAAGCCAGATATTATGTCTACGAGGGTGTTGGATCTTTTTGCTCCAATTGGAAAAGGACAAAGAGGAATGATTGTGGCACAGCCTAAGACTGGTAAAACGGTACTTTTAAAAGAGATAGCCAATGCCATAACAAGAAACCATCCAGAGATATATCTTATTATTTTATTAATAGATGAGCGTCCTGAAGAGGTAACAGATATGGCTAGAAGCGTAAGAGCGGAGGTTATTTCTTCTACTTTTGACGAAACTGCGGATAAGCACGTTAAAGTCTCAGGAATGGTGCTCGAAAAAGCCAAAAGATTGACAGAGTCAGGTCATGATGTGGTTATTCTTCTTGACTCTATCACAAGACTGGCTAGAGCCCATAATACAGTGGTGCCATCTTCTGGAAAAATATTATCTGGAGGGGTAGATGCTAAAGCACTTCACAAGCCGAAACGATTTTTTGGTGCTGCCAGAAATATTGAAAATGGAGGTTCATTAACTATTATAGCTACGGCTCTTATAGATACTGGGTCAAAAATGGATGAAGTTATCTTTGAAGAATTTAAAGGTACTGGTAATATGGAGCTTCAGTTAGATAGGAGATTGGCTAATAAGCGTGTTTTCCCATCTATTGATATTATGACATCTGGTACTAGAAGAGAAGACCTTCTGATGCATAAAGATGAAATGAATAAGGTTTGGTTGCTAAGAAAATATGTTGCAGACATGAACGCTATGGAGGCTATGGAGTTTCTCTTAGGTAAAATGAGAGGAACAAGGAGCAACGAAGAGTTTTTGTTGACAATGAATAGATAAGTATTATCTTATTCATAAAATTTATAGGTCGAATTCTCCATTCACGAGAATTTGACCTGTTTTTTTTTAGGTGGGTGTCATTTTGTCCGTGATAATTGTATATTTATAAGCCTGATAGTGAAGCTTTCACCATTGGCTTTTTTTTAAAACCTTAAACCCCTTGACAATCATGAACAGATTCTTGATTCCACTTCTTATTTTGTTGTGGGCTCTTCTGTATAGTTGGTTTTGGAATTGTCAGCGTAAACCCCATTGTTCTGTAGGAGATTATGACGGTCATAGTACCGCGATAGCGATTCCCATGGAATCATCCGATGGCTTGACTGATGATGATACTGCCCAAATGGCAGAAGATACTGTACAGATGAAGATAGCAGAAGAAGAAAAACTTCTTTTTACTCCGCTAGACGTTTATTTCGAAACTGCAAAATCAAGCATTTCTCGAACGGCGGAAATTGATAATTTTCTAGCCACGTCTAAAAAGTATTTGGCATCTTACCCCGATAAACGCCTGAGTATTGTTGGGCATAGCGACAGTGAAGGTAGCGATGAAACCAATCAACGTGTTTCTGTACAAAGAGCAGAACTACTAAAGACAATGTTGGTCTCAGAAGGCTTTAAGGCATCGCAGATCATTACCTCTGGAATGGGAGAGAAAAGCCCAATAGCCTCTAATGATTCTCCTGAGGGTAGAGCACAAAATAGAAGAGCCACCATCAGATTGGCAGAATAATCACGAATTAAAAATCAGAATAAAGAGATGGAAAATATTGAATGTTTAATTACAAATTTCCCTTGGGATATATTTTTACTTTGTATAATACCATTATTGTTATTATGGTGGTGGCTTCAGAATCAGATAAACAGATATAAATCACATGCCTCAGAACTTCAAGATAGAATAAACTTCTTGGAAGGAGAGCTTGAAGCATGCAGGAAAAGCAAGGTTTCTGGAAGTGCTAATGTAGATGGTTATAAAACTACGATAGCAAAGTTAGAAACAGATTTGGCAGACTGCAAAAAAGCTAAAATTGCAGCGGCTACTGCTGGAGTTGCGGCAGGTGCCGCGGCAGCGGTGGGTGTAAGCACGCCAGTGGCCTCAATGGCTCCTAAGCCTACTAAGAAAGATGATCTTAAAGTGGTTGAAGGTATTGGCCCTAAAATAGAAGGCTTGTGTCATAATGCAGGCATTTATACGTTTGCGGATCTGGCTGCGGCCTCGTCAGATACTTTGAGAAATATCCTTTCAGAAGCAGGTTCTAGGTTTCAGATGCATGATCCTACTACTTGGCCAGCTCAAGCAGCTTTGGCTCGGGATGGAAAATGGGATGAATTGAAAAATTGGCAAGACGAGTTAAATAAAGGTCGTCAGTGAGTTCAATAGAATATAAAAGCAAAAGAGCCGTTTTCATTCAATGAAAACGGCTCTTTTTTTGAAACCCGATCTAGTTTTGATTTCTTGGAAACTGGGCTTCCAGTATCCAGAGAATAGTATGGGCATCTGTATCGCCTTCTATGATGATGGAAGCAGACTTATAGATGTCTATCCGGTCGTTATAGGTTGCTGTTAAAGTATCCAGAAGATTCTCATTCTCCAGCTTAAACATGGGTCTGTTATTTCTTCTGGAAGTACGTATTCTTTCCTCTAGTTTGTCAGGAGATACATTAAGAAATATGCTTATACCACTTTCTTTTATATAAGCCATGTTGTCGAAGTAACAAGGAGTGCCACCTCCTAAGGCTATAACTAATTTGCTATCTCGGGGAATTTTTTTTAGCTGCTCCGATTCCTTTTTTCTGAAATACTCCTCACTTTCTAGTCTGAAGATTTCTTCAATTAGTTTTCCTTCACTTACCTCTATCTTTCGATCTAAATCTACAAAATCGTAATCGAGTTCTTTCGCTAAATTTCTTCCTAAGGTACTTTTGCCTGACGAAGGCATTCCTAACATATAAATATTAGTGGTCATTCTTTAAATCTTTGTCGTTGTACTTGATTAATGGTTTAATAATTCTAAAACCTTGTTTTGGTTAGGAATATTGTGGCTGCTCCACTTTCCTTTTACCATGCCATCTTCCAACAAAATCAAAACGGAATTTGTTCTGGCCATAGCTTTTAAAACCTTCTCATCCGTATTAAAAAGTTTAGCAGGAAGGAGGTTTTCCTTAAAGCTACTTTTTATGTCGGATATAATTGCTGAAGTTAACAGCATGCTTTGGATGTCATTTTCTTTGAGTTTTTCACTCAACATTTTGGCTTCCTTAAGTTCTTCGGTACTGATTTTGTCAAATTTCTTAATGATAATAAAAAGCTTTTTACCCATAAAAGCATCTTCAGTAAACTCATTTCCATCCATATCGGTAACGCCAAAATCTGTGATTTTGGGCCTCAATTGATCTTCATTAAGAACATCAGAAGAGACATATTTATACCGAGTGGTATCCATAATATATTCAAGAGATTCCACTTTTTCGTCATTTACCTTGTCATAAAACTTGTAGGAAATGATTGGTTTTACTCCAGTAGGTTTCATTTGCTCAGGAAGGCTTAAGCCTTTAGCATAAGGAAGGAAATCTAAGAGCGGAAGATATCTTTTGGCATAAAGTCCTATTCCAAAGGCCACAACTGTGGCAACTATCGTAGCGGTTTTGGCAAAAGGTGCTGTTCTATAACGCTTACGATTAAAAAATATAACCAAAATAACCACTAAGCTTATAATATCCTTATAGAAAGAATGCCATGGTTTCAGTTTTAGGAAATCTCCGAAACAACCACAGTCGGTTACTTTATTGAAAAAAGCAGAATAGAATGTAAGGAATGTGAAGAATGCCATGAGTGCCAACACTATCCAAGCTGTTTTCCTCATTTTGAATGAAAATAAAAGTGCAACCCCAAGAATCAACTCTGATGCACAGAAAATAAGGGATAGTATTTGACTTTGACTGGCTAAGATTTCAAACAAACCAGAGAATGCCGGTAAATCTGCAGCAAATACTTCAAAATACTCTTGAAATTTAAGGCCGGTGCCATAGGGGTCTACCACCTTTACGAATCCGGAAAATATAAATTCTAAGCCCACAAGGACTCTTGCAATGTTTGCAATTAATTTCATGCTTTGTTTGTTTTGTTCTGTAAGTGTATTAAACAGAAAACGGCATAGTTGATAATATCTTGATAGCCGGCTTTAACGCCCTCAGAAATCAAGGTTTTGCCTTCATTGTCTTCAATTTGCTTTATTCTTAAAAGTTTCATCAAAATGATGTCGGTCATACTACTTACACGCATATCTCTCCAAGCTTCGCCGTAGTCATGATTCTTGTTAAATAAAAGCTCCATAACTTGATCTATCTCCTTCTGATAGGCAGATGGCAAGTCCGAAGAGCTAGTCCCATTTTCTTCTATCAAAATTAAAGCCATAACGCAGTAGTTTATGATTCCGATAAACTCAGAAACCTGGTCTTCGTCTACTTTTGAGAACCCATTTTCTTGAAGCGTCCTAATTCTTTGTGCTTTAATGAAAATCTGGTCGGTTATGGAAGGCAGTCGGAGTATTCTCCATGAAGTACCATAATCAAGGTTTTTCTTTGAAAATATATCTTGGCATTTGGTAATAATGCTTTTGTATTCTTTCTGAGTTTCTTGCATGTTTTGGTATTGGAGCGTTTTTTTGTTGCTTTGCAAAGCTATAAAAATAAGGCAAATAAATCTCTCTAAATTGAATATTGCGAAGCCATTTTCTTTATCAAAATGAAAAACTGGATAAATGCGGGAGATCGTATCATAGACCTTAGTATTCCTAAAATAATGGGGATAATAAATGCAACGCCAGATTCTTTTTATGAAAAGAGCAGGGTGTCTTCTAAGGATGCTTTAGACCACTTAATTTCTAAAATGTATGAAGAAGGGGCCGACATGCTGGATGTTGGGGGGTATTCTACTCGTCCAGGAGCTTTAGAAGTGAGTGTTCAGGAAGAAATTGATAGGGTATTACCTGTTATTGAAAACATAAGATCCGTTGCCCCAAACATTATTATCTCAATAGATACATTTAGGGCTGAAGTGGCGAAGGTGGCGGTCAAGGCAGGTGCTCACATTATTAATGATGTTTCGGGAGGGAACTTGGACGAAAATATGTTTGAAACAGTGGTCGCTTTAAATGTGCCCTACATATTAATGCATATGAGAGGAACCCCACAAACCATGAATAATTTAACCCAATACCACAACCTCACCAAGGAGGTTCTTTTAGAATTGCAAAAGAAGTGCGTTCAATTAAACCGTTTAGGCATTAAAGATATTATTATAGACCCTGGCCTTGGTTTTGCAAAAACAGTACGTCAGAATTATGATTTATTGGATGAATTAGATATTTTTAAAGTACTAGAACTTCCAATTTTAATCGGCTTGTCAAGAAAAAGTATGATTTGGAAGAAGTTAGGCATAACTCAAGAAGAAGCCTTAAATGGTACCACCATTCTAAATACAGTTGCGTTATTAAGTGGTACTAGTATACTTAGGGTGCATGATGTAAGAGCCGCCGTAGAGTCACGTAAACTACTGATGGGTGGATGATTTGAAGTTGCGGTTTAAACCGTAAAATAATTTTCCGTACTTTTAGTGAGAAAAGCTTTTACAAGCCCATTTAAAACATATATCTTTACAATATCCATAAAATAAAAAGCTCTTAAATGAAAAATTATACTTACGTGTTAACCAAGAGAATAACCTTGGTTTTCCTTGCTCTTTTTGCTTGGTCAAGCTCACTTGCCTTGGCCGCTCCACTTTTACCTGCTGATGCCCCAACGCAGATTGGTTTCCAGACAAATGGAACTGGTGTGGATGGAAAAGTAATGTGGGTGTATAGTAAATCGTCCTTTTTGGTTAGTGAAGGGACTGCCAAATTTGTTATAGAGGTAAGTGTTAATGGAGGTGGCTGGGTGTCAGCGGGTGCTGACGTGGCTTATGCTACAACCCCTCAAACGGATTATATTTTACCTGTTACGGGTTTAGTTGATGGCTCTACCTATAAGTATAGGGTCAAGATTATATCTACTTTAGAAGAGTCGCCATTTGCAGAGAGTTCTACTTATACTTATACTGCATTAACAGGATCCACTTCAATTTCAGAGCAAAATAAGACTCAAGGTTCTATTACCATTAATATTGTTGATGGAGTAACAGGAGAGGATGGATATAAAATTTACATTAAAAAAGTTGGAGCTAGTTCTTTCACTCTTAATAGAACGTTGACATTGTCGTCTCCAGAACAAGTGGTTAATATTTTAGGTCTGGATGCTAATTCATTTTATCAGATTTACGTACAAGCATATAAAGGAGATAATAACAAAGTAAGTAATACGATTACCGTTAAAACGAATAGAGCTTTACCGCCACAACCAACAAGTTTTACTTACAGAGATCTTTGTCCTGAAAAAGTGACTGTCGATTTTACTTTTGCTGATATAAGTCAATTTGACGAATTAGAGTTAAAGATGAACGGTGTTATAATAAGAACAGGATTACCAGGTACAGGAACTTTTACAATAACTGGATTAAATCCAGGCGTAAATTATAGTTTCGTAATTCTTACTAGAAATGAGACTGGAATAAGAAATTCTGAGGCATTAAACATCAGAACACCTGCTTATCTAGCTCCTGATGGTCCTTATAATATTACAGATCCTTACGATATTACTTCTAGCTCTATGACGGTGTCATGGCTGAATGGTCAAGAAGATTATCCTTGTTTGAATAAGATTCGTAATGAAATTAATCTTTTCGTTCAAATCGAGAAAAGAGACGGTACCGTTGAGAATAAAATATTCGCTACTTATAAAGATGCCACTTCTTACACCATTACTGGACTTCCTATGAAGGCCAAAGTGACGATTACACTGTCGGCTTATAATGATTTTCATAAGCTTCGTGGTTATGGTGAAAGACAAGTTTCAGCAACCACTTTAGGACCTCCTATTACACCTGTAGACTTAGGAGCTAAAGCACAGAAAGACCATTTAGGATTGGATGAAATCTTAGTGACTTGGAATGAGTATGCTAATGACGAAGATGGAAGTATAGTAGAAGTGAAAGTAGGTGCTGGTGATTATAAAATTATTGGTAAAATAAAACCAAACATTGCTATATTTTATTACAAGCCCACTCAAGCTGGTGTAACGTATGTTTTCAGAGTAAAAGCTTTTAATGTTTATGGTGATTCTGATTATTCTGAGTCTGCTACGGTAACTCCAGGTTTTACTTCTGAACCTAATGCACCCTCTAACCTAAATGCTGTAAATAAAGATGGAGCAGCGTATTTAACATGGTTAGATGATTCTAATAACGAGAGTGGTTTTGAGGTTCAAAAATCTGAAGACGCAGGTGTTACTTGGGTTAAAATAGGTGAGACAGGAATGAATGTAACTATGTTTACTGACGCTAGTGTGGTAGCAGGTAAAACGTATTGGTACGGAGTAAGATCTGTAAATAGTGCTGGAAACTCAGATTTAGCTAAGGCTTCTTTCAAAATAGCTGCAGCAACTGATGGTGGTACTGTAGGTGTGGTTAATGTTTATCCTAACCCTACTGTTGACGCTATTAATTTAAGAGTAGATAACGCTAAGCAGGGAACAGTTTCTATTTATAACCAGAGCAACAGAAGAATCCTTAGCAAAAGTGTTGATTTCCAAAATGGAGAATTAACTTTAGATGTGTCTGGATTTGCACCTGGTGCTTACCAAGTAGTGATATTTACGGGGGACCAAAAAATATCTAAAAAGATTTACAAGTATTAATTGTACTTAAAGAAAATCAAGGTCGACCAAATGGTCGGCCTTTTTTTATGCCCTATATTCGCTTGAAATATGCAAAGAGATTTTTTCATTTATGATGCAGTAAGAGTCCCCTCTGGAAAAATGGGGGGGATGTATAAAAATGTTTTAAGTGAAAGTTTGGCTGCTTTTCTAATTGACAACTTGATTGAAAGAAATAGTCTTAGGAATATAGAATTAGAACTGATTTTGGGGAACAGTATTGGTACCATGGGTAATATGGCCAGATACGCGGCATTGGAAAGTTTGTTGCCAGACTCCGTGCTAGCCTCTACAGTGGACTTACAATGTGGCGGTTCATATCAAGCCCTTAAACAGGGTTTGGGAAAGATTATGTTAAGTTCTTCAGATAGCATGGTTTTAGTGGGCGGAATAGAGAGCAATTCTCTTATGCCATTTAGAACATATCATCATAGAGATCCTCGATTCATAGAAGAAAAGCATATAGGTACGGCTAATTTTTCTCCAAGAAACGAAATAGGGCTTAGAAAGGCAGCTGAGAACCTGGCGAGAAAATACCATATTGGTAAGGATGACATGACGAAATGGACCGTAGAGAGTCATTTAAAGAGCCTTAAGTTTAGTGAATCAAATTTTTATAAAGCACATGTTCTTCCCTTTAAAGAATGTTTGGAAATAGATCAAACCATAAAGAAGGGATTGGATTTGTCCTTTTTTAAGACTTTGGAAACCCATAAGTTAATAGACAGAACAAATACCGCAGATTATCATGACGGGGCTGGCATATTACTTTTAGGGGGAATAGACCAAAGCACAGGAAAGAAACCTTTGGCAAAAGTTATGGACGTTCATATCATAGGACTTGATCCTAATATGGCACCAGAAGGATGTATCTTAGCGGCAGAAAATTTAATGAATGAAAATGCTTTGAGTTCCAGCGATATAGACCTCTTTGAAATTAATGAGTCTTTTGCATGTAAGCCATTATCTTTAATAAGCCATTTTGGTTTGGATCCTAATCGAGTAAATATTATGGGTGGGAATTTAGCAATGGGACACCCTTTTGCAGCTTCAGGTGCATTGAATATCATTAATTTAATAGGCAGTTTGAAACTTACAGGAAAGAAATATGGTTTAGTTTCTGCTGGAATAGCCGGAGGATACGGTGCCGCAGTTTTGATAGAGAATGTAATGTGATAGTAGACAAGGTATTAAAAGTTTCAGATTTATTCCCAGAAAAAGATGCGATCATCTTTAATGGGATAGCTCTGTCTTATCGGGAACTTGCGATGGCCATAAGAAGAAGGAGTAATGAAAGTGGCTCAGAAAACGCCACTTTTATTTTTAATGATAATCCAGTTGAAACGATAGTTCAGGTATTGGCTAAAAACCTTTCTAATGAACCAGTTTTAGTCATGCCTTACGATTTTCCAGAAAGCAGAGTTTCGGAAATTAGAGACCAAGATATCCCCGAAAAATCCTTTATAGGAATACTAACTTCAGGTAGTACAGGTAAATCAAAAGGAGTTTGGAAGACCAACGATAATTGGGAGAAGGCATTTGAATATCAAAGTTCGGTATTTGGGATATCAGCTTCAGATAAAGTATTTGTGTTGGATGCTTTGTCATATTCTGCTAATCTTAACGCTGCTTTGCATATTTTGTGGTTGGGGGGTACGCTGGTTTTGGGCCAGTTAAAATGTGCAAAAAAATGGCGTAACCAATTTTTAAATGAGGGCGTTACTTCCTGTTTTCTTGTTCCTTCTCACTGCAGGCTATTGGTAAAAGATAGCGGAGCAAATAATGGTATAAAATCTATTGTTACCGCTGGCGAAAAACTGAATTCTACAACCGCTTTGGAACTAGTAGATATTTTTCCAAATGCCAAATTGACGGAATATTATGGTGCTGCCGAGTTAGG
Source organism: Arcticibacterium sp. (assembly GCF_055134445.1). NCBI lineage: Bacteria > Pseudomonadati > Bacteroidota > Cytophagia > Cytophagales > Leadbetterellaceae > Arcticibacterium > Arcticibacterium sp. The sequence goes on along the minus strand of NZ_JBSRVI010000027.1, from coordinate 6,885 downwards.
TCATATTACTTATCATCAAGGTAGTGATATTTATAATTATCCTCATTCGGTAGGTAAGCCATTTCCTCAAGTGAAAGTGAGCGTTAAGGATGAAAAGGTTACAGTAGAAAGTCCTTATGTATCTGGAGAATATAAAAACAAAGGTACTGTAGATGATTTAGGATATTTTGACGAGGGAGATAGACTAATATTAAAAGGTAGAGCTGGTAGAATGTTCAATAGGCGGGCTCTAAATATTTATGCCCAAGAGATTGAAAATATAGCCCTATCGTTTAGTTCTGTAGAGAGAGCGGTATTGGTGGAGGATGAGATAAATAGAAGGCTCAGCTTATATTTTACGACCAATAAATTTGCTTTAGGGAATAATGAGGAGGAATTGACGGCTTTTCTTAGGGAATGCTTGCCAAGTTCAAAGGTTCCAAATTTTGTTAAAGAGTTGGATGAAATCCCGCATTCAGAGGCGGGTAAGGTTGATTTTCGTGCATTGAGTAAAATGTGTAGTGAAGAAAGGAATCGAGACGTTGTTTCTTGATTTTAAAATTTCACTTAATACATTTTTATGATTCGTAAAATACTTTTTATGACTCTCTTGAGTCAATATGCTTTTAGTCAGGATAGTTTAACACTTGATCTATCCGAAATAAAAGTTTCTGCCAATATAAATCAGTCTGAAATAATTAAAACGGCTAGGAATGTTTCTATCATTTCAGCTGAAGAAATATCACATTCACCTGTGAAAACGATAGATGGCATTCTACAATATGCTCTTAATGTAGATGTAAGATCTAGGTCTCCTTTTGGGGTTCAGTCCGATGTAAGTATCAGAGGTGGTCACTTTGATCAAACTTTGGTTTTGATAGATGGCGTTAAAATGAATGACCCGCAAACGGGCCATCATGCACTTAATTTGCCAATCCCAATAGAGTTGATTGAAAGAATAGAGGTGGTTCAAGGTGGGGCTTCTAGGGTTTATGGACCCAACGCTTTTTCTGGTCTTATAAATATCATTACCAAAGAATCAGCGAAAAATGTCTCTAGCGTCGGTATTGCTGGAGGCGAAAATGGATTGTATAAATTGGATGCTAATTTAGGGTTTTCAGGCAAGAGGATGGATAGCTTCATTTCTGTTTCCAAAATTCATTCGGATGGATTTATACATAATACCGCTTTTAACCGAAACACGCTTTATGCAAAAACGAGTATTCAGGATAAATATGGGTTTTTGACCTTACAAGGTGGTATAATGGGTAATGAGTTTGGAGCTTCTAACTTTTATCACCCTAAGTTTTACGATCAATATGAAGAGACCAATACGAAATTTTTGGCCTTGACCAAAACACATAATTTCTCAAACAATTTAGCAGGGACATTGATAGCGTCCATTAGAAACCTGAAGGATCTATATGATTTCAATAATTATTTAGATGACCCAACGACCCTAAACAGTGTAAATTTTCATAAATCTAATGTTATAGATTTGGAATGGAAAATGAGGTACTTGTCTGACTTTGGAGCCACTTCAGTAGGGGTAGAATGGAGAGAGGAAGGTATTTTAAGTAATAGATTAGGCGATGAATTATCCAACCCAAAAGAAGTGAAAAATTATTCGGGTATATTCTATTCTAAATCCAAGACACGTCGAAATGTCAGTGGTTATTTTGAGCAACAAAAGTCTTGGGATAAATTATTGGTTTCGGGTGGTGCATTGATAAATTTCAACTCGCAGTTTGGTACTGAAATATATCCGGGAATTGATGTTTCTTACGCCCTTTTCGATAATGTCTCCATTTATGGAACGGCAAATAAATCGTTACGCTTCCCCACGTTTACGGAGCTTTACTTGAATACATCTACCGTTAAAGCAGATCCAGATTTACTTCCAGAAAAAGCGATTAACTATGAACTAGGATTTAAAAGGTTTAATAGTTGGAGTAATTTGACAGCTTCCGTTTTTTATAAAAAAACCACGGACGCTATTGATAAAATAAAAAGGCCAAATGTAGATGTGCCAACCATGGAGAATATCGATAATATCAATATGGCCGGTTTGGAATTGGTAAGTCAATTTAATGTGGCTAAAAGGCTTGGGGATACTAATAACTGGTTCCAGAAGGTTCAATTAAACTATGCTTATCTTGTGGCGGATAGAAAAGAGGATAACTTTCAATCTTTTTATACCTTGAATTTTCTTAAACATAAGTTTGGAGTTGGTACCTTTTATCGTATTTCAAAATCCATAAATGTTTCTCTTTATTATACCTATAAAATGAGAGAGGGGGATTTTGCTTTGGATGCTAAATCAGAGGTGCAGAGCTACAAACCAGTACATCTTTTGGATACAAGAATTGATTATAAAAGGAAATGGTTTAGTGCTTTTATGGACATAAATAACATTCTCAATTATCAATACTATGAGTTTGGTTTTGTGGAACAGCCGGGGAGATGGGCAAGTGCTGGAATAAAAATGTCTTTTTGACATACGATAGTGAAAAGGGTTATAGGAAAATAGTGCTACTTTTGCAGAAATTCAGGTGGAAATGATTCGAATTACAAGACGTGAGAATTTTAATGCGGCACATAGGCTTTTTAATCCTAAGTGGTCGGAAGAGAAGAATTTCGAGGTCTTTGGACCTTGTAGTAGACTTCATGGTCATAACTGGACGCTTTATGTAACCGTTACTGGTGAAATTGATGAAGATACTGGTTTCGTAATGGATCTCAAGAAACTAAAAGATCTTGTGAGGGAAGTGGTTATAGACAAGGTAGATCACAGCTATCTCAATGAGGATGTCGATTTCTTAAAAGGCAAGCTGCCGAGCACAGAAATATTTTCGAGAGAAATTTGGGCTCAATTAGAACCCATACTCTCAGAAAAGTATGGTGTGAAACTTTTTGAAGTTAAGCTTCACGAAACAGAAAATCACTACGCTCAATATTTTGGCGAGTAGTATTATGAAATATTTCATAATTGCGGGAGAAAAATCTGGAGACCTCCATGGCGGCAATTTGGCAAAGGAGCTTAAGCGTAAGGATGCCACTGCTTTAATAAGAGGGTGGGGTGGCTCAGATATGCAAGATGCCGGGGTAGAGGTTACCCAAAACTACGCCGAACTAGCCTATATGGGACTTGATTTCTTAATGCATTTTGGACGGATTAGAAATCTATTTAAGGGTTGCAAAGAGCAAATATTAGATTTTTCTCCGGATGTTTTGATACTCATAGATTATAGTGGATTTAATCTTAGAATAGCTAAATGGGCTAAGAAACAAGGTTTTAAAGTCATATATTATATTGCTCCTAAGACCTGGGCTTGGAATGCTTCTAGAAATAAGTCTATAAAGAAATATGTGGATAGGCTTTTGGTGATTTTGCCATTTGAAGAGACCTATTTTAGAGAAAGGGAAATCAATACAAAGTATGTAGGAAACCCTTTGATTGAAAGAATAAATGCTTTTGTGCCTGAGGAGAATTTCAAAAATGAGCTTCCTGAAGGTTATAATTCTATTGTTGCACTTTTGCCAGGGAGTAGAAGAAAGGAGATTGAAAGGGTATCCGCAGAACTGAAGAAAGTGGCAAGGCAGTTTAAGCATACGCTTTTTGTGGTGGCCGCTATTTCTGAGATTGATGAAGAGCTTTATAAATGCTTTGATTGCATCCCAAATTCAATTTTGGTTTACGATAAAACATATTCGATTCTTCAAAATGCGGATGCTGCCATAGTCACATCTGGAACGGCAACACTAGAAACCGCATTGTTTGGAGTGCCTCAAATAGTGGTGTATAAAGCTGACAAACTGACTTATTTTATAGGAAGCAGGATGGTAAAAATAAAGTATATATCATTGGTGAATCTTATTTTGGATAAGCCAGCTGTGCCGGAATTAATTCAGGATAACTTTAATTCTGGAATGATAAAAAGTCACTTAAAAGAGCTGCTTTTTGATACTAAAAAGAAAGAAAAACAGTTGGAGTATTATCAGAAACTTAAGCTGCTTATTGGAGATGAAAATGCTTCAAAAGTGGCTGTCAATAATATTTTAGAATATCTTAAATTAAAATAATGAGAACTACATTTTTTGCTTTATTGTTAGTTGGTCTTTTCATTTTGGGTTGTAAAAAAGATTCGGATGTTCCTGCCGAGACTAGACCTACAATTGAATTATTAACCAATAATAGTTCTAAATCTTGGAAGGTAAAGGATGGGACGGCGAAATCTCAAAATGGTTTGGAAGTAAACCTTATAGCCTCCCAAAACCCTTGTATAACGGACAATGTTATCGTTTTATCGGCTGATTTTTCGTATAAATTTTTGGAAGGAGCCACAAAGTGTAACCCAAGTGACCCTGATCAGATATTGGCAGCAACTTGGAGCTTATCACAAGATAATTCTAGTATCACGATTGATAAGTTCATATTTCTAGGTAGAACTATTGATAAGCCATCTTTTGTGTTGACGGAAGTTACAGAAGCAACTTTTTCTGGAACCACTACCATTACCTTTGAAGGAGAGGTATTTAACCTCAATGTGATATTTGGACAAGTAATTTAAATTTCTAGTTAGAATAATTCTAATTTAGAGAACATATTACTCGAAGCTTATGTTAAGTTGCTGAGTGATATCATTAAGCAAGTAAGAATGAGAAAAGATTTAGAGTTACTGGAAGAGATTACCGGCACGGATTATAAGTACGGTTTTTATACGGATATAGAGGCAGATGAAGCTCCTCCAGGGCTTGATGAGAGTATTGTGAGGTTTATTTCTGCGAAGAAAAACGAGCCAGAATGGATGTTAGATTGGCGTTTGAAGGCCTTTGAAATTTGGAAACAAATGACTGAGCCTAATTGGGCTAATGTAACTTATACAAAACCTGATTTTCAGGCCATAAAGTACTATTCCGCTCCTAAGCAGATAAAGACGCTTGATAGCTTGGATGAGGTAGATCCTGAATTAAGAAAAACTTTTGAAAGATTAGGGATTTCTTTAAACGAGCAGAAGAGACTTTCTGGTGTAGCGGTGGATGCTGTTATAGACTCAGTTTCTGTAGCCACAACTTTCAAAAAAGAGTTAGGAGAGAAAGGTATTATTTTCTGTTCCATGTCAGAGGCGATCCAAGATCACCCTGAATTGGTAAAGAAGTACTTAGGATCTGTGGTTCCTGTTAAAGATAATTTTTATGCAGCTTTAAATGCGGCTGTTTTTTCTGACGGTTCCTTCTGTTACATACCTAAAGGTGTGAGATGCCCTATGGAGCTATCTACTTATTTTAGGATAAATGCGGCAGGAACGGGTCAGTTTGAGAGAACGCTTATAGTGGCAGATGACAATTCTTATGTTAGTTATCTGGAAGGCTGTACTGCTCCTCAAAGAGACGAAAATCAGCTTCATGCAGCTGTGGTAGAAATTTTCACGGGAGAGAACGCAGAAGTGAAATATTCTACGGTTCAGAACTGGTATCCTGGAGATAAAAATGGTCTTGGCGGTGTCTTTAATTTTGTAACGAAGAGAGGGCTGTGTTTTGGGAATAATTCCAAAATCTCATGGACTCAAGTAGAGACGGGTTCCGCTATTACTTGGAAATACCCTTCTGTTATATTAAAAGGTGATAACTCTATTGGAGAATTTTATTCCGTAGCCGTTACCAATAATTATCAGCAAGCGGATACTGGGACGAAAATGATTCACCTAGGAAAAAATACCAAGAGTAGGATTGTATCTAAAGGAATATCAGCTGGAAAAAGCCAAAATTCATATAGAGGTTTGGTAGAAATATCAAAACGAGCTATCAATTCTAGAAATTACTCTCAATGTGATTCTATGTTGCTCGGAGATCAGTGTGGAGCACATACCTTCCCATATATTGAGGTTAAAAACTCAACGGCATCTGTAGAGCATGAGGCTACCACATCTAAGATTGGTGAAGACCAGCTTTTTTACTGTAACCAAAGAGGTATTGATACAGAGGCTGCTGTGGCATTAATTGTCAATGGTTATGCCAAAGAAGTATTGAACCAGTTACCAATGGAATTTGCTGTGGAAGCTCAAAAACTTCTTGAGATTTCTTTAGAAGGTTCGGTAGGTTAAAAAATTCAAATCATAAATTTTAAAAAAGCTGTCATTTGGCAGCTTTTTTACGTTAATTCATGTCCATGACAAGAATTATTTTTATTCTTTTAATGACAGTGCCTAACTTCATGAACGCTCAGTCTCATAACAAGATTGATGCTGTGATACTAGGTACCTTTCACTTTGGAGAAACCCCAGATTTTAAAAGCAGTGAGTATGATGACATTCTAAAACCCAAACGGCAGCGGGAATTAAAAGCTTTGGTGAAAAAGTTAGCGGATTATAGACCGGACAAGATTTTTGTTGAAAATACTCCGGAGGCACAAGATTTTTGGGATAAGGTCTATACGGATTATCAGCGGAAAGTTTTTCCTTCAAGCCTTTCAATACTTCAAAATGAGATTTTTCAAATTGGTATAAGAACCGCCAGTTTATTAAAGAATGAACATGGGGTTATTTGTATAAATTACATTAATCCAGATGCTTTGGGTCAGTGGCCATCAGATATGGTAGAGCGTAAATGGAAGGAGTATGCTAACCAAGTCAACCTAAAAAAACCAGAGTTTGAGGAATTCTTCAAGTCAAATACTTTGGCTTCCGCTACGTTCCATGGCTTTCTTGAAGAACACGATTCTTGGAAGAAATTATCTCTTAATGAACATTTGATTAAAATGAATGAAGAGGAAAGCTTAAGGGCTCTTCAATATTTTAACGTACTGGCATGGATGGATAATGACGTCAATGGTGTAGGTGCAGAATTAACATCTATGGAATACCATCGAAATCTTAAAATTCTTCAAAACCTTTACAAGATCGGAAG